>NZ_JBSQYS010000062.1:0-14030 GCF_055140945.1 Sunxiuqinia sp. | reverse complement strand
GTATCCCGGGCAGTGCGCCGGAAAGAAAAAATCCTGACGCGCGTGGAAGGATAACTTTGACTTGATCTTTTTTGATTACTTTTTGGTATCAAAAAAGTATTTGGGGTTTGGGGCAATGCCCCAACATCAGCAATAAGAACGAGACCTTAGATATTAGAAAATAGAGTCAAGAGCCAAGAATCAAGAACCAAGAGGGTGAGATAACAGCAACCCGCTGAGAGATTGCTTCACTGCGTTGCCAATGACGCATGTAAAAAACGTCATTGCGGGGAAGGAAGAACCAAGGCAATCTGTTTCGGACAATATTGGAGCTATTCGCTGAAAGATCCTGAAACAAGTTCAGGATGACCAGCCTTCTATTGGGATTAGGGATAAAAAAAGAAGGTCGGATTTACAATTTCATTTTAAAAACATTTGTTCTACATCTACGGTTACTATCTTTATCAAAAACTTAGAACTCAATATTACAGACATAAAATAACTATGAAAAAAGCGATCAAGCACCTGCTGTCATTGCCGCCCAATCTGGCAACAACCTTTCATGCCATCACCCAACACAACACAACCGATTTTTATTGCACCTCTGACCCTATTGAAAACCGGGTTGGGTCAGGCGGTGGAACCTCATGGTTGCTATCACAATGCTGGCAGAATCAGGCTGTAGATCAATCTTTTGAAGAGTGGCTAGGTGGTGAAAAAAGAATCTTAATTCACGCTGGAGGACAAAGTAGGCGACTACCATCTTATGCACCATCGGGCAAGTTATTAGCCCCTATTCCGGTGTTTCGCTGGAGTCGTGGGCAAAAGCTCGATCAAACCCTGCTTGATCTACAATCACCCCTTTACGAAAAGATTATCCAATCAGCTCCGCCAAAAGTCAACACACTTATTGCCAGCGGCGATGTACTGATTTTAAATAACCAGCCCCTAGCCCCGCTGCCTGAAGCCGATGTAATTTGTTATGGTCTATGGTCGCGCCCCGAATTGGCATCGAGGCATGGCGTATTTGTATGCCCAAAAAATAATCCGGAGCGTTTAAGCTCGATGTTGCAAAAGCCATCGGTTCACAAATTACAGGAACTGGGGCAAAGCCACCTCTTTTTGATGGACATTGGCATTTGGCTGTTGAGTGACCGTGCTGTTGAACTGTTGATGAAAAAATCGGGCTACAAAAATGGCCGGTCACCCAGCACACCTCCATTTTACGATCTGTACTCGGAGTTTGGGCTGGCAATGGGCGAAACCCCAACATTGGAGGATGACGAAATTAGCAAACTCAGCGTAGCGATCATTCCTCTCGAGGGAGGTGAATTTTATCATTATGGGACCAGTAAAGAGCTGATATCATCTACATTGGCAATTCAAAACCGGGTGATTGATCCACGCTCAATACTGCATAAAGACCGGAAGCCACATCCCAGCATGTTTATCCAAAATGCTCACTCAGAAATCAAACTAAGTGGACAGATGGAAAATCTATGGATTGAAAACAGCCATATCAGTCAAGGGTGGCAGCTCTCCAGCAACCATATTGTAACCGGAATTCCGGAGAACGACTGGAACCTGAATTTATCTTCAGGAGTTTGCCTTGATATTGTTCCGATAGGTAAAACCGAATACTGTGTTCGTCCTTATCACATCAACGACCAGTTTAAAGGTGCTCTTGGAAATGATTTAACCAGCTGGCTGGAAAAGCCATTTAAACACTGGTTGCAAGAACGAGGATTGAGCTTTGAGTCAACAGCACTGGATCCGGATATCGACATACAGGATTCTCCAATTTTCCCGATTTGTACAAAAGAAGAACTAAGCTCATCATGGATCAACTGGTTGCTTGATTCAACCACAAATGAAACTTTCACCACACTATGGGCTAACAAAAAAAGACTTTCAGCCAACCAACTATCTGAAAAAGCTAATCTTTCGCGACTTTTGGAACAGCGAAAATCATTCCGGTTAAAAAACTGGCCGGGCATCCGCAATAACTTTAAGCACAGTGTATTCTTTCAACTCAACCTGGATCAGGCAGCGAAGGAATTTGCAGAACAAGAGTTAGCTGTTCAACCGTTGGATAACCAGCTGGTAGATCCTCAGGCTCGTTTGGCCGAAAAAATGTTTCAGGCAAGAGTATTGCAATACCGGGGACAGGACTTTAGTTATACCGAAGAGGACGCTTTTAGCATTCTTCGTGAAACCATCCTGGAAGCGGTGAGTCGGCAAACGACCATTCCTCAACTTAACATCCATCATGATCAGATTGTATGGGGAAGAAGTCCTGCCCGAATCGATCTGGCCGGTGGTTGGACCGATACACCCCCCTATTGCTTGTTTCAGGGTGGGAAAGTAGTCAATATGGCGATCAACCTGAATGGGCAGCCTCCTTTGCAGTGCTATATCCGCCCAACAGACGAATACCAATTAGTTATTCGGTCCATTGACCTTGGCAAGCGCGAATCCATTACCAATTACAATGAACTGGCCAACTATAACCAAATTGGTTCGGCTTTTTCAATTCCCAAGGCAGCACTTTGTCTGGCCGGCTTTCACCCCGACTTTACGCCGCAGCATTTCAAGTCACTGGAAGAGCAACTCAAAGCATTCGGCAGTGGGATTGAAATTACCATGCTGGCAGCCATTCCCAAAGGATCAGGGCTAGGAACCAGCTCGGCACTGGCAGCCACCGTGCTGGGCACTTTATCTGATTTCTGCGGATTAAATTGGAGCCATACCCAAATCAGCATGAATACGCTCATATTGGAGCAACTATTAACCACAGGGGGCGGTTGGCAAGATCAGTTTGGAGCCATTTTACCGGGGGTCAAACTCCTGGAGACAAATGCCGGATTTAACCAGGAGCCAGCCGTAAGATGGGCACCCGATTACCTGTTCACCAAGCCGGAATTTCATTCCTGCATGCTTCTTTATTATACGGGAATCACCCGGACTGCGAAAAACATACTGGCAGAAATCGTTCGTGGCATGTTTCTGAATGGAACGCAACATTTGGATATTCTGGAAGATATGAAACAACATGCTGTGCACACGTTCAATACCCTTCAAAAAAATGATTATAACGAACTGGCAGCTTGCATCGCAAAAACCTGGCAACAAAAACAACGAATTGACCATGGTACCAACCCGCCGGCAATACAACAACTCATTCATTTAATTGAAGACTTAACTGCCGCTTATAAACTACCCGGAGCTGGTGGTGGCGGCTATCTGTTTATTTTAGCAAAAGATCCGCAGGCAGCTCTTAAAATAAAAAAGCGCCTGAGTGAAAATCCACCAAACCTGAACGCCCGCTTTGTTGAACTGGAGCTGTCAACAACAGGCTTTCAACTCACGCGATCATAAATAAAAATCTTAAAACTGGCTATCTCCATGGCAGAACCACAGGGTATTCCATCAGAGTTTAAGCTAAATACCATTGAAGAATGGTAAAATGAGCTTGCATTCATAGCTCGAGTGCTTATAACCGCTTGAAAATTGAGCACATAAAAATGAGTCAAGCCGTTTTTAATGAGAAAATAAAAGCTTAAATTCACAAACATATTCGATACCTAAAAAAGAGAGGTAAATTAAACAATGAAAACACGAAACAATAAAGTAGAAATAAAACTAATTTCCCCAAAAGCGGAAGAAGCGCTTAATAAGTTAGTTGAGAAGGGGTATATTGAATTTATAGGTTTCAAAAAAGCACCAACCTATGTGGCTCTGAAACCTTCAGATGATAACCCCAAAGTTCCGCTAAATTTTGCAAAATCGTCGAACGAAGAAATTTTAAAAAGGATGAATCTGAAGCAATACGGCAGTAACACACTGGCACAAGCTCGAAAGATCATTGATTCGACCCGCAAAAACAATTCCGGCGAATAAGCTTAATCCAATTGTTTTTTCACGAGACCAAGAGCGCCGACCTAAAATGATTAGGCCGGCGCTCTTGGTTCATTGATGTTTTCTATTTTTTCTTAATCTGCAACAAGGGTTGTTCCACCTTTCTCCAGCCCTTCAATATTGGTAATCCGAATTTGGCTCACCCCTTTCTGAATCGCATTGAAACTATTATCCAACTTAGGAATCATTCCCGCATGAATGGCTCCGGAAACCTGAAGAGCTTTAAATCCGGAATGAGTCAGCGATTGAATGACCGAATTATCATTCTCGGCATCTTCCAACACCCCCGGTTTTTCGAAGCAAAAAACCAATTCAACATCAAAATACCGGCTAAACCCGATTGCTGCTTCTGCCGCAATGGTATCGGCATTAGTGTTCAATAGCTGACCTTTTTTATCGTGTGTCAGGGGAGCCAAAACCGGAACCACCTTTTTTTCAACCAGCAGTTTCAGCTCATCAACATGCACCGAAACCACATCGCCCACAAAACCGTAATCAATATCCTTCACAGGCCGTTTCACCGCTTGCATATAATTCAGGTCGGTGCCCGTTAAGCCAATGGCGTTAATTCCGTTAGCCTGCAATTGAGCGACAATATTTTTATTGACCAAGCCACCATACACCATGGTTACCACCTCAAGCATGTGGCTATCGGTAATGCGGCGACCATCCACCATTTTGGTTTCAATGCCCATTCGTTGTGCCATAGCTGTTGCCGATCGACCTCCGCCATGCACCAGTACTTTCAGCCCTTCAAGCTTCGAAAAATGATTCAGCAATTCTTGAAGCGACTCGTTCTCCTCAACAACCTTACCGCCAACTTTAACTATCGTGAGTTTTTCTTTATTCATCTATTATTTTTATGGGTCATTTTTAGTCAATGGGATCATTAATCGAAAAAACAAAAAATGACTATGATTGACAATAAATGACCGTTTAACGACAACCGAACGGCCACAAATGATAATCGTTTCTTACTTCATCTGATCCAACATCATTTTCAGCACAGCCTGTGCTGAGAACAGCCGGTTTTCGGCTTCAGGAACAACGATTGAATTGGCACTGTCGATAACAGAATCAGTAACAATCATATTCCGCCGTACAGGCAGGCAATGCATAAACTTGGCTTTGTTGGTCACCGCCATTTGCCTGTCGGATACAGTCCAGTTGCGGTCTTGAGACAATACTTTGCCATAATCGTTATAGGAAGCCCAGCTTTTGGCATAAATAAAATCGGCACCTTCAAACGCTTTCATCTGATCATACTCCGGTTTTAAATCACCCATGAATTCAGGTGCCAGCTCATAACCTTCGGGATGAGTAACGACCAATTCATAGTCTGTTTCACGCATCCACTCAACAAATGAGTTGGGTACAGCCTGTGGCAATGCACGAGGATGTGGAGCCCAGGTCATCACCACTTTGGGACGTTCCTTGGTTTTATGCTCTTCAATGGTCAGGTGATCAGCAAACGACTGCAAAGGGTGACGGGTAGCCGCTTCCATACTAACGACGGGTACTCCGGCATAATCGATAAACTGCTGGATGATCTTTTCCTGATAATCATCTTCGCGATTCTCAAATTTAGCGAAGGCTCGTACCCCAATAATATCACAATACTTTCCAATAACCGGCACGGCTTCCCGAATATGTTCCGGTTTATCGCTATCCATAATTACACCAAGCTCGGTCTCCAGTTTCCAACCTCCTTCATTAATATCAAACACAATGACATTCATCCCCAGGTTTAAACCCGCCTTTTGTGTACTCAGCCGAGTTCTTAAACTTGAATTGAAGAAAACCAACAACAGGGTTTTATTCTTTCCTAAATCCTGAAATTGATAGGGATCTTTTTTTAGCTCCAGAGCCAGTTTTATCGCTTCGTCTAAATTATCTAAATCGTGTACTGTTGTAAAGTGCTTCATATTGTATGGGTTTCGAGTTCTTTGTTTAAAGTTTCTGGTTATTTCATTGCGAACTAGTTTCTCTTATTCAACTGCCTCAATGTTATTTTGGTCGAACCTGTCCATCACCTTCAATGATGTACTTGTAACTGGTTAGTTCTTCCAGTGCCATTGGTCCGCGAGCATGCAGCTTCTGGGTTGAAATTCCAATTTCAGCTCCCAAACCAAACTGAGCACCATCGGTAAATGCTGTTGAAACATTACAATAAACCGAAGAAGCATCCACCATCTTACGAAATAAATCCAGGCGTTCGTCATTCTCCGAAATAATGGCTTCGCTATGTTTTGAGCTATAGGCTGCAATATGATCCAAAGCATCAAAAAACGTTGGAACAGTCTTTACCGACATTTCATAGCCCAAAAACTCGGTTCCAAAAGACTCCTTGTTTGCTTTCTTCAATAGACTGGCCGGATAGTTGCCTTCCAACATCGCATACGACTGCTCATCGGCATGAATGACAACATCACTCTTAGGAAGATCGGCGCAGAGCTGTGCTAAATCGCTCAACCGTTTTTCGTGAAGCACCAAACAATCCAGCGCATTACAAACACTTGGGCGGCGTGTTTTGGCATTCTCAACAATCGCTTGTCCTTTTTCGGCATCACCATATTCATCAAAATAGGTATGGCAAATTCCGGCTCCGGTTTCAATTACCGGAATGGTTGCATTCTCGCGCACAAAATTGATCAGCCCCTGAGAACCACGTGGTATAATCAAATCAACATATCCCCGGGCATTCAGGATTTCGGCTGTTGCTGCCCGGTCAGCCGGCAGCAAGGTCAGAATATCCTGATCAACACCGTGCTTCTCCAGGACCTGATGAATAATTTTTACGATTACTGTATTGGAATCAATGGCATCGCTTCCTCCTTTTAACACACAGGCATTACCCGATTTCAGGCAAAGTGAAAACACATCGAACGTCACATTTGGGCGTGCTTCATAGATGATACCAATCACACCAAAAGCCACAGTAACCTTTTTAATGATCATGCCATTTGGTCGTGTCGTTTCGCTCAACACTTTATTTAACGGAGTTGGCAAACTAGCTACATTACGAATATCGGCCGCAATACCTTCAATTCGTTCCGAAGTCAACTTTAAGCGATCGAATTTCGGATCAGCAGGGTTCATCCGGGCTAAATCCTTCTGATTTTCGACCAAAATCGCTTCAGTATGTTCAACTGCGGCATCAGCCAAGTCAAGCAACAGGTCATTAATTTTTGTTTCGCTCAGCAGGGCTAAGCTCCTGCTGGCTTTCAAAGTCAATTCCAATTGTTCTTTTACCTTCATGGTTTCTCTCTTGTTAATTAGATAAAAGTCCCCTTCCCTGGGGGAGGAAGGGGACAGACTCAGAATGTTTTGATTTTGTTGAAGTCAACAAAAAGGGGGTTGATGTAGAAAAGGGTATAAATAACGATTCTGAGTCAGTATCTTAATATTTTATTCTTCACTTAAATATAAATAATCATAATGGACCACCGGTTTTTGTCGGGGAGACTGGCCTTCAACTTTTACTTTTTCAGCTGAATACTGCGATTTTCCCCAGCCGACCAGCTGTCCGTTATCATCAATAATTCGTACAATGTCGCCGCGCTTAAAGATCCCTTTAACTTCCATTACACCAATGGGTAGTAAGCTGGTTGCCTTTGATGAGAAGAGCGCTTCCTTAGCCCCCTGATTAATGACCAACTCACCTTTGGCAAAGCTATCAGAATAGGCGATCCACTTCTTTACATTGGATGACTTCCGACCATCATGATCAAAATAGGTGTGTTTCACCTCTTTATCTTTACTCAGAATATCAGTAATGATAAAATCGCGCGAACCATTGGCAATGTGAACAGCAATACCCTCTTTCGCAGCTTTACGTGCTATTGAGCTTTTCGTTAGCATGCCTCCCCTGCCAAATCCTGATTTTTGAGTCGAAATATTTTTCATCCAATCCCGCTCATTCAGACCGATTTTTTCAATGATCTTAGAATCGGTAGAATTTGGATCTCCATCATAAATCCCATCAATATTGCTAAGAATAATCAGTGCGTCCGAGTTTTGCATGGAAGCAATCAAGCCCGACAACTCATCATTATCGGTAAACATCAGCTCGCTAACCGAAATCGTATCATTTTCATTTACAATCGGCACCACCCCATTATCAAGCAAGGTGGTAAAGCAGTTCTTCATATTCAGGTAATGATTCCGATCACTAAAATTATCTTTCGTGGTCAGCACCTGCGCACAGGTAATATCATGCTTATTGAAAAATTCAGCGTAATAATTGATCATTTTCACCTGACCGACAGCCGACCACAGCTGCCTCGAAGAAACGGTGTCCAGCTTCTTCGTAAGTTTTACCTCGCGGCGTCCGGCTGCGACCGCACCCGACGACACCAAAATCACTTCAACACCTTTTTTATATAGGGTTGCAATTTGGTCAACCAAATGCTCCATGCGGGCAACATTCAATGTTCCATCAGACTTTGTTAGAACGTTACTACCTACCTTTATGGTAATTTTTTTATAGTTGTAACTCATTCCTATCCGGTTCTATCCGCGATCAATTTTATTAAACGATGCGATAAGCCCCTGAATAACCGATGAGCTAAATCCTTTGTGTTCCATTTCATTAATTCCGGTAATGGTCACTCCCCGTGGGGTCGTCACTTTATCAATCTCGCGTTCGGGATGATGACCGGTATTCATAATCAGCTGAACAGCCCCTTTTACGGTTTGAGCCGTTATAAACTGTGCCATCTCTGCACCAAATCCCATCTCGACACCTCCTTGCATCGCTGCACGGACATAACGCAAAGCGAAAGCTGTTCCGCATGAAGCTAACACCGTGGCCGCAGCCATTAGTTCTTCTGTTATCACCACCGTTTGTCCTAATTGATCAAACAATTCCTTTACAGCTCCCAAACTCTCTTTTGTGTTACCATTTCCTGAAATACAGGTCATCGATTCCTGCAAGGAGATCGCGGTATTCGGCATTACCCGAAAAATTTGCGAATCCTTGCCAACGAGTTCTTCCAAATCAGCCAGGCTCACACCCGCCGCAATAGAAACGAGTAACTTATCGAGGGTTAGTGCCGGCTTAATTCCGTTAATCACCTTTTCAACGTGATACGGTTTTACTGCAAGCACAACCATATCAGCCTCTTTCACTGCTTCTATATTCTCCACATACGTGTTAACGCCCTTGGCTATAAAACCTTCCAGAACCGACTCCCGGGGATCAGTGATTGAAATTGATGACGCCTCAATGTATCCCGACTTTAACAAGCCGTTAACAATGGCACCGCCCATATTTCCTGCTCCGATGATGGCAACTTTTCCAACTTTCATTTTTTGTATCTTTTAGTTTGAATGAACAGCGAGTTCATTCAATACTTTTGCAAATTTTTCTAAAAAGTAATCCGCCTGTTTCATTGTTAAATTCAACGGAGGAAGTAAACGAATAATATGTGCTCCCGAAACTCCCGTAAATATTTTTTCTTCGAACAGTAATTTTTGACGAATAGGCTTTATTTCTGCTTCAAACTCCATCCCAATCATCAAGCCTTTTCCGCGTACTTCTTTAATTTCCTCAAATTGAGCCAATTTTTCGATCAGATAGGCACCAACTTTCGCAGCGTTTTCAACCAGCTGTTCCTGTTTCATGATTTCTAACACGGCGCTGCCGGCAGCACAAGCCAAATAATTGCCGCCAAAGGTAGTTCCTAACATACCATACCAGGGTTTATATTCAGGGCTAATCAACACTCCCCCAATTGGAAATCCATTTCCCATTCCCTTAGCCATGGTAATAATATCGGGTTGGACATCAGTATACTGAAATGCAAAAAACTTTCCGCTCCGTCCATAGCCTGATTGAATTTCATCCAAAATAAGCAAAGACCCGAATTGACTGCAAAGGTCGGACAATTTTTGAATAAAATCAGGGTCGGGCACATGAATACCTCCAATTCCCTGGATTCCTTCCACAATAACAGCAGCTACATCTTTCGCTTTTAAGTGTTGCTCAACTTGTTCAATATCGTTTAGCGGTAAAATCACCGCATGTTCATTCTCATTAATCGGTGCAATAATCTTTGGATTATCGGTTACCGAAACCACCGCCGAAGTACGTCCGTGAAAGCCTTTTTTAAAGCTAATCACTTTTTTACGCTCAGTTACGAATGAAGCAAGTTTCAGTGCATTTTCATTTGCCTCAGCTCCCGAGTTACACAAAAACAGCTGATAATCGTCGAAACCTGAAAGCTCACCCAACTGGTCGGCCAACTGCTTTTGTTGTGGAATTTTTACCGAATTGCTGTAAAAACCAATTTGCTCCAGTTGCTTACTAATTTTAGAAACATAAACCGGATGACTATGCCCAACAGAAATAACCGCATGTCCCCCATATAAATCGAGGTACTTGTTGCTGGCATCGTCCCATACATAGCACCCTTCGGCTTTCACCGGAGTAATGTCAAATAATGGATATACGTCGAATAAATTCATAATAAGCGTATTTTAAAATGAAACCGGTTTTAAATTCAATCCTGCTTTTTCATCGAGACCAAACATCAGGTTCATATTCTGAACAGCTTGCCCGGATGCGCCTTTCAACAAGTTATCGGTAACACTCAATATCAGCAATTTGCTACCATGTTTTTCAATATGAAGCACGGCCTTGTTAGTGTTAACCACTTGTTTCACATCCGGATTCTCATGGGTCATAAATACAAACGGATGATCGGCATAAAAATCTTCGTATAATTTGACAGCTTCTTCAACTGTTCCTTTATAATCAGTGTAAACAGAAGCAAAAATACCTCTTGTATGATTTCCGCGAACCGGTACAAAATTGATATCAAAATCAAAAGATTCCTGTAACTGTCTAAAGCTTTGACCAATTTCGCCCAAATGCTGATGCTGGAATGCTTTATAAACCGAAACATTACTGTTTCTCCAGCTGAAGTGTGAGGTGCGGCTTGGTGCTTGCCCAGCCCCGGTTGATCCGGTAATAGCAGTCACATGCACTTCATTTTCCAACAATCCGGCAGCAGCCAAAGGCAACACGGCCAACTGAATGCCCGTCGCGAAACAGCCGGGATTAGCAATTCGTTTCGATGAACGAATTGCCTCCCGGTTGATTTCAGGTAATCCATAAATAAAGTCATTTCCTTCAGCCTTTAACCGGTAGTCATGACTCAAATCGATAATTCGAATTGATGCTGGTATTGAATTATTTTCTATGAATTCTTTTGATTTTCCGTGCCCCATACACAGGAAGATAACATCAGCTTTTTCAAAGTCGGGTTCTGCAATAAACCTTAAGGTCGACTCACCGATCAAATCGCGATGTACTTCTTCGAGTGGGTTTCCTGCATTGCTGCTACTTTGAACAAAAGCGATTTCTGCTTCCGGATGGTTCAACAAAATTCGGATCAGCTCACCAGCTGTATATCCTGCTCCTCCAATTATTCCTACTTGAATCATGTGTTCTACTCCGAATTAAAATTTCTTATTCACCGAGTTGTATATTTTCAGCGATGTTCCTAATATCTTGGTAAAGCCTTTCACATCTTGACTGGTCCAGGCTTTATTCATTTCGCCATATTCTCCAAAGTCGGATTTCATCAAATCGTATTCTGATTCAACACCGACTAATACAAATTGGTATGGTTTCAGCTTAATGATCACCTTACCGGTTACTGTTTGCTGCGTATTTTCGAGAAATTTCTCAATGTCGCGCATCACCGGATCAAGGTAAAGCGACTCGTGTAAAAACATACCGTACCAATTAGACAACTGTTCTTTCCAATACATTTGCCATTTCGTTAGTGTATGCTTTTCGAGCATTTGGTGTGCCTTAATAATCAACATTGGTGCCGCAGCCTCAAAGCCAACGCGCCCTTTGATCCCGATAATCGTGTCGCCAATATGCATGTCGCGACCAATCGCGTATGGTCCAGCAATAGCCTCCAAAGCACGAATGGCATCTACTGTATTGTAATACTTTTTGCCGTCAACACCTTTTAGTTCACCTTCAACAAAATCAAGCGTAATCTCTTTTTCTTCTTTTTCTTTTAATTGAGACGGGTACGCATCCTCCGGCAGCGTTTGCTCTGAAGTCAGCGTTTCTTTTCCACCAATACTTGTTCCCCAAAGCCCTTTATTAATCGAGTAAGCCATCTTACTCCAATCAGCTTCCACACCGTGTTCTTTCAGGTAAGTGATCTCGGCTTCGCGCGTTAGCTGCAAATCACGTGTTGGAGTCAATATTTCAATATCGGGAGCCAACACTTCAAAGGTCAGGTCGAAACGCACCTGATCGTTACCTGCTCCGGTGCTACCATGAGCCACGTATTTTGCTCCTATTTTTTTGGCATATTCTATGATGGCGATGGCTTGAAAAACACGCTCCGAACTCACAGAAATAGGATAGGTATTGTTACGCAGCACATTTCCATATACCATGTAGCGAATACATTTGCTGTAATACGTATCGGTAACGTCCAGCGTCACGTGCTTCGCTGAGCCCAACTCATAAGCCTTCTTTTCAATGTCTTTTAGTTCTTCGGTTCCAAAACCACCGGTATTAGCAATTGCCGTGTAGACTTCCAAGTTTTTTTCTACTGACAAATACTTCGCACAAAAGGAAGTATCCAAACCACCACTGTATGCTAATACTACTTTTTCTTTCATCTTATTTTATTGTTTTAAAAAGTGATGACACCAAATCAGCATTTCTACTGAAAACTTACAACTTTACTAACCTTATTTTCCCTCGACTGGTTACAATCTACGGGTTTATCATTTAAAGAAAATTAATCCTGAAATGACTGCCGAAACAGTGCCATCACTCATATTTTGTTTTATTCTTTTAAACATGCTAACTCCAGAGTCCTTGCCGTTTGATTTTGGCTTTAACTTGCCTATCATCTCCATTAATGAACTCCGCTTGGGTTTCTCTTCTTTCTGCTCCTTTTCTTTCGCTGGTTTCTTTTCCCAGGCCGGATCGAACAACATGCCTGTACACAAACACTTTGAGCGACCCGTTCGGGTTAAAATATCATAGTTCACACAACTCTGACAACCTTTCCAGAAACTCTCGTCTGTCGTTAACTCCGAGAAAGTTACCGGACGATAACCCAATTCATGGTTAATCTTCATTACCGCAAGCCCTGTTGTCAACCCAAATATTTTCGCATCAGGAAATTTCGTGCGCGATAACTCAAACGCCTTCTTTTTAATTTCCCTTGCCAATCCTATTCCACGGTAATCATTCACCACAATCAGCCCTGAGTTGGCTACAAACCGGTTGTGTCCCCACGATTCGATGTAGCAAAATCCGGCAAATAAATCCCCCTCTAAAGCAATAATTGCTTTACCTTCCATTATTTTATTGGTAATATATTCGTCTGAGCGACGAGCAATACCGGTTCCCCGCTCTTTCGAAGCCAGATCAATGCTATCATTAATCCGGGAAACATATGGTAAGTGAGCAACATTAGCTGCTGAAACTATAATATTTTTAATGTCTTTCATTTAGTCAATTTCCATCCTCTATCCTAACTTGTCTTCCAGCTTTGGCATCACCAGTATCAAACTATTAATTAAATCGCTTGAAGTCACTCCTTCTCTCATCACCAGCAAAATCGTGTCATCTCCAGCGATGGTCCCTATAATCTCATACGGATCGGCATTATCTAAAACGGCAGCCAAACTACTGGCATATCCGGGGCGAGTTCTTAAAACGGCCAGATTACCGGAAAATCGTAAATCCCGAAATCCATCCACCAAAAAGTTCACCCGTGTATTTTCATGTTGTGGCTCCACGCTCACCCCTTCAGGAATAACATACACATATCCCCTTTGGGAATGCGAAACTTTTGCCACTTTCAAAATTTTTAAATCGCGTGACAAGGTGGCTTGTGTCAAATCAAAGTCTTCTTCTTTTAATTTTCCAAGCAACTCTTCCTGACTACTGATTTCATTGGTTGTAATGATTTTTTTTATAGCCAATTGCCTTTTCGTGCGATTCTTCATTTTGTATATATATTCAATACTCTTGCAAAAATATGCATTTTTTATAAAAAACAAATTCTAATTCCAGAATTATTTCTATTTTTGTACCCGAATTGTTCAAGAGGAAACATTGAACCGAAATGAACGTTCTC
>NZ_JBSQYS010000061.1:0-14708 GCF_055140945.1 Sunxiuqinia sp. | reverse complement strand
AAAGTACAACGGTAATTGAAGATACCGCCGTGGCACCCGATTATTTGCCTGACTACATGAAGGAATTTGATGAAATTCTGGCTAAATATGGGTTAAGCTGCGTGAAATACGCCCACATCGCAACCGGTGAAATACATTTACGTCCTCTTTTAAATTTGAAAGATGAAGCAGACGTTGAGCTGTACTACACCATTGCCAAAGAGATTGCAGCGCTGGTGAAAAAATACAAAGGCTCGTTGAGTGGCGAACATGGCGATGGCCGATTACGTGGCGAATTTATCCCGTTTATGCTTGGTGAAGCAAACTACCAACTCATTAAAAAGCTGAAACAAACCTGGGATCCGGACAATATCCTAAATCCCGGAAAAATAGTGGACACCCCTCCTATTACTGAAAATCTCCGGTATTTAATTGGAGAAACAAAAAAGATTGACACAACCTTTGACTTCTCTGAAACCAAAGGTTTTTTAAGAGCCATTGAAAAGTGCAATGGAACGGGAGATTGCCGCAAAAGTGTTTTAATTGGTGGAAGCATGTGCCCCACTTATATGGCCACTAAAGATGAGGACAAAACCACCCGGGGACGAGCCAATGTGCTGCGCGAATTTTTAACCCGTTCAGACAAAAGCAATCCGTTTGATCATGAGGAGATTTACAACATCCTTGATCTGTGCATTTCCTGTAAAGCGTGTAAAGCCGAATGCCCATCGAATGTGGATATGGCGAAATTTAAAGCTGAATTTTTGCAGCACTACCACGAAATTCACGGTATCCCATTACGCACCCGGTTGATTGCTTATTTGCCACAACTGAACAGATTAGGCAGGCCTTTTCGTGGCTTAACCAATTTCATAATGACAACCAATACGCTAAAAAAAGCCATTGGTTTTGCACCGGAACGGAACCTTCCAAAGCTCTCAAAACTGAGCTTGCGAAAATGGTACACCAAACCACGATCAAGCTCCGGCTTAAGCAAGGGAAAAGTCTATCTTTTTGCTGATGAATTTACCAACGAAAACGAAAGTGACATCGGAATCAAAGCGATTTTGTTACTCAATAAGTTGGGGTACGAAGTTGAAATTCCGAAACATCGCGAAAGTGGCAGGACCTACCTGTCAAAAGGACTGGTAAAAACCGCCAAAGGAATTGCCTCAAAGAACATTCAGCAGCTAGCAGAATTGGTAAGCGATTCAGCTCCTTTAATCGGGATCGAACCATCTGCAATTTTGGCTTTTCGAGATGAATACCCGGAGCTGGTTGACGATCAATTGAAAGACAAAGCAAAAGAATTAGCCAAGAACACCTTCCTGTTTGACGAGTTTATTGCTTCCGAATTTGAAAAAGGAACGATTGATCAATCGCTTTTCACCGAAGCAACACAAGCAATCAAACTGCATGGCCATTGTCAGCAAAAAGCGATTGCAAGTACCGCCTCTACAAAAACAATGTTGGAAATCCCCAAGAATTATATCGTATCCGAAATCCCAAGTGGCTGTTGTGGAATGGCCGGTTCTTTTGGTTATGAAAAGGAACATTACGAGCTCAGCCAAAAAATTGGTGAATTGGTTTTATTCCCGGCAGTGCGCGAAGCCCAACAGCAAGAAATTATTTCAGCACCGGGAACTTCATGCCGACATCATATTCTGGAAGGAACCGGGCGAAAAGTATTGCATCCGGTTGAAGTTTTATATGATGCTTTAAGTTAAACCTGACGATAAAAACAAACAGTCTCTACTCTTGTTATTTCGTAAAAAATAGATTCATGAATAATTTCTGGGACGAACGCTTTTCAAGCGAAGAATATGTATATGGTATCGAACCAAACAATTTTCTGAAAGAAGAACTACAAAAACTAACGCCGGGCAAATTACTGCTCCCCGGCGAAGGAGAAGGACGAAATGCGGTATTCGCTGCAAAATCAGGTTGGCACGTCACTGCTTTCGATCCAAGTATTGAAGGCAAAAAGAAAGCCGAAAAGTTGGCGCAGCTGCTTCAGGTTGAGTTTGAATACTTAATCCACTCCTACGACACCATTGAGTTGAAAGATGAATCGTTTGATTGTATAGGCTTAGTTTTTACACACATGCCCGCTGCCAAAAGAAATAGCTACCACCAAAAACTAACGAGCTACCTAAAAGCTGGTGGAACGTTAATTTTAGAGGGTTTCTCAAAAAAGCAAATTAAGAACAACACCGGTGGTCCGCAGGACATCGGCATGCTTTTTTCGAAAGAAGAGCTGCAAGCAGATTTTGGCAATTTCGCCAAACTGCAGATTACAGAACAAGAAGTTGTTTTAGACGAAGGGTCATTTCATAAAGGTCGAGCCGACGTTATTCGACTGGTAGCAACCAAATAATTCTTAAATAAACATAAATCAAAGGTAGAAAACCTGACAATCTGTATGGCTTTTCTACCTTTGGTTGCATTTTAAAACACAATCAACAATGACAACTCTATTCTGGATCATCATCGGTATTCTGGTCTTCGATTTTATTCTCGAACGGTACCTCGACTATCTAAACACCACTCGCTGGAGCAATCAATTGCCTGCTGAAGTAAAAGACATTTATCATGAAGAAAAATACCGAAAACAACAGCTGTACTCTAAAACCAACCATCGGTTTGGTATGTTGACCAGTTCGTTTAGTTTCTTGTTGATTATGCTGATGTTTTTCTTTCAGGGCTTTGCTTTGGTAAATGGCTGGGCGATGGATATTTCGAGTAATCCGATTTGGTCAGCACTGCTTTTCTTTGGCATTCTGATGCTGGCATCCGATATTCTCAACACCCCATTTGATTTATACAGCACCTTTGTTATCGAAGAGAAATTCGGGTTTAACAAGACAACGGCAACAACCTACGTACTCGACAAAATTAAAGGCTGGCTACTGGGCGCTGTTATTGGAGGCGGTTTACTGGCCTTAATCATTTTCATCTACCTAAAAACCGGCCAATGGTTTTGGCTTTATGTCTGGATCGTTATCAGTGTATTTTCCATTTTTATGGCCATGTTTTATTCGAGCTTGATTGTTCCGTTGTTCAATAAACAAACTCCTCTTGAAGATGGTGAATTGAAGCAAGCCATTCAAAACTTCGCAGGTAAAGTTGGCTTTAAACTCGACAATATTTATGTGATCGACGGCAGCAAACGATCAACGAAAGCCAATGCATACTTCGCAGGACTGGGAGCAAAAAAACGGATTGTGCTTTACGACACCTTAATTAATGACATGGAAATCCCGGAGCTGGTTGCCGTATTGGCTCACGAAATCGGGCATTACAAAAAGAAACACATTATCTGGAGTTTAATCATTGGCATCTTGCAAACCGGATTGATGCTCTTTGTCTTTTCCCTCTTAATTAATAGCCCGGTACTTTCAGAGGCACTTGGCGTAGCAGAACCCAATTTTCACATCGGACTAATTGCGTTTGGAATTTTATATTCACCTTTGTCCTCCATAATTGGAATTGGTATGAATATGCTGTCGCGCACGAATGAATACGAAGCGGATGCTTTTGCAGCCGAACATTATGACGGTAAACCATTGGCCTCTGCATTAAAAAAGCTATCGGTTAAAAATCTTAGTAACCTTCGCCCACACCCGGCCTATGTGTTTGTGCACTACTCGCACCCAACCCTACTGCAACGCCTGCAAGCATTGGAGAAGAGAGGGTGAGAAAACTTGAAATCCGAAACTTTGAATTCAGAAAAAATAACATGAAAGCAGAAATAATAACGATAGGAGACGAAATACTAATTGGACAAATTATTGACACCAACTCCGCGTGGATGGGTGAACAACTCAATTTACATGGAATCGAGATTTTTCAGATCACATCGGTGCACGACGACCATGAGCACATTCTAAAGGCCTTGTCCAATGCCGAAAAGCATGCTGATCTGGTTTTGATTACCGGAGGATTGGGACCAACAAAAGACGACATCACTAAAAAAGTGCTTTGTGAGTACTTTGATTCTGAAATGGTAATCAATCAGGAAGTGTTACAACGGGTAACCGACCGACTGACTAAACGCAATGTAGTCATGAACCAGCTGAATAAAGATCAGGCTTTGGTTCCCGACAAATGCACGGTTCTGACTAATTCCACCGGAACTGCTCCGGGAATGTGGTTCGAAAAGAATGACACCATATTTGTATCAATGCCGGGTGTTCCGTTCGAAATGAAAAGTATTATGAGTGAGGAAGTGCTTCCGCGACTCAGTAAAAATGGGAAAGCCAGATCCATCTATCATCAAACGGTTTTGGTTTATGGCATTCCCGAATCAATGCTTGCCGAAAAGCTGGAAGAATGGGAGGCCGCCCTACCCGACTTTATTAAACTGGCGTACTTACCCAGCCAACTGATGATTCGACTAAGGCTGAGTGCTTACGGAAAAGAAATGGAGCTACTGAAAAAGGAAGTTCACCAGCAGATTGAGCTGCTAAAGCCTTTAATCGCTGAAAACTTTTTTGGCTACAACGCCGATTCTCTAGCCGGGGTAACCGGGCAACTTTTAACTTCAGCCAAATTGACTTTGGGAATTGCCGAAAGTTGCACCGGTGGAAATATTGCTCATATGTTTACCGCGAATCCCGGCAGTTCATCCTATTTTAAAGGCGGTATTATTGCTTACTCGAATGAAGTAAAACAACACCTATTGAAAGTAAGTGCCGATGATCTGGAACGGTATGGAGCAGTGAGCAAAGAAGTCGCTCTGCAAATGGCCCAAGGAGTGCAACAAGCGCTGGATACCGATTATGCCATAGCCACAACAGGAATTGCAGGCCCCGACGGCGGAACAGACGAAAAACCCGTTGGCACAGTTTGGATTGCCGTTATCAGTAAACAGAATATTAAGCTGGAGCGTTATACTTTTGCGCATAACCGCGAACGCAATATTTTACGTTCCTCACAAGCAGCAATTGACCTGCTTCGAAAGCTTATATTATTCGAAAACCCACATTTGGCATGATTCTTTCGTTAAAGAACATGAATAATCATCATTTACATGTAATTCTTTTGCGTAAAACTCGTTTTATATAAACACAAAAAGATCGACCGACTACAAATTATAACCAATCGATAAACCCATGAAGAAAGTATTCATTACCATAGCCATCATTATTCTACTGTTAATAGCTGCAATCATCATTGTTCCAATCGTTTTTAAGGAGCCACTACTAAACAAGGTAAAAACAACGCTGAATGAAAACGTTAATGCGAAGGTTGAATTTGCAGACTTTAATCTCAACTTGTGGAGAAATTTTCCCAATGTAACCCTGGAACTTGAAAAACTGACCGTAACCGGAATTAATCCGTTTGAAGGAGACACCTTGGTAAAAATGGAGTCGTTGGCTACTGATATTTCGTTAAGTGATTTAATTAACGGTGAAGATTTTACCATACAAAGTTTACGATTGAACAAGGCGCAGATCAATTTATTGGCTAATGCGAATAGCGAGGTAAATTGGGACATTGCCAAGGAAACAACGGAAACGGAGACTACAGGAACCAGTGAGAGCGGGATGTCCGTTTCGCTGAATGACATTGAGATTCGCGACCTGAGTTTAATATACAGAGATGCATCAACGGCAACTGTCGTTGGGCTTTTGCATTCCAACCTCGATGCCAGCGGAACATTGGAAGGAACAATTACCAAATTTGACCTCGATGCTGAAATCGGCGAATTTAGACTCGAATACGATTCGACTGAATATATTGCCAATACCGTATTAAAAGTGAATAGCCAACTTATGGCAGACTACGACAAAATGAACTTTGAATTTGGCGAATCAACCATTCATTTAAATGAGCTGCCACTCGACTTGAGCGGGCGTTTTGCAATGCCATCGGACAGCATGTATTTCGATCTTCAATTTAAGCAACCACAAAGCGACTTTGCAACCTTACTAGCCATGGTTCCAAAATCGTATCAAAGCTATTTAGAAGATATTCAAACCACCGGCGAAGCAGGATTTGAAGGACAGGTGAAAGGTTGGTTTTACGAAGATAACTATCCTGAAATTGATACACGCCTGTATGTGCAAAATGCGACCCTGCAATATGCCAATGCTCCCGACAAGATCGAACGTATTTCATTGGATGGAAAAGTTACCAAGCCACAGGGAGAACTGGATTTACTAACCGTGAATATTTCGAATGCGCATGCACAAATTCGTGAAAACCCCGTTGACGCACGCCTAACGCTAACGCATCCTATGAGCGATCCGGCATTTGATGCATCCTTTAAAGGAAAAATTGATTTTACCCGACTAACGAGTGTGATCCCCATGGACAGCATCGAACTGCAAGGTATAATGGATGGCAACCTGAGTGTAAAAGGGCGAATGTCGGCCATTGAGAATGAAAACTACGAGAAAATCGCTTCCGACGGGGCATTTACCTTTAGCAATTTCAAAGTAAAAACACCACAAATCACTCAAACAGTTGAAATAAAAACCGGCTCAGTAAAAGTTGATAATACGTCGATCACAATCAATTCATTCGATGCGAAAACCGGTCAAAGTGATTTCGCGCTAAATGGCAAACTCACGAATTATCTTCCCTATTTCTTGCTCGACAAAACCTTGCAAGGAAGTTTCTCGTTGAAATCAAACTACCTTAATTTTAATGAATTGTCCAATCTAATGGCGGCTGAAGTCGATTCGGTTTCAACAACAGCCAACGATAGTGTTTTTGCGTTCCAGGTTCCGCCAAACCTCAACTTAGCTTTTAACTCGAGCATTAACAGAGCAACGTTCGACCGCATGGAGATCCGAAACATCGTGGGTTTAATTGAGGTGCAAAACAAGCAACTGAAATTGAAAAAACTGAACATGGACTTGTTGCAAGGACATCTGGCAGTTGATGGCAGCTACAAAAGCAACGCCGCGAACAAACCCTTATTCGACTTCAATCTGAATCTCAGCGACATTCAGATTCCGGCTGCCTATCAATCGTTTGGGTTGGTGCAACGCTACCTACCAATTGCTGCCCGCAGCCAGGGAGAATTCTCCACCGATTTAAAGTTTAACGGTCAATTGAACGAACAGCTCAATATCATTCCTTCCACCCTTGATGGAAGCGGCTTTTTCAACACGCAAAACTTACATATTATCGACTCTCCCACCTTCAACCAAATTAAGAGTTTCATTAAAAAAGAAAAGCTGAAGAATGTGAAGGTTGATGATTTTACGGCCTATTTCAATTTTGATAACGGAAACATCGAACTGAAACCATTTCAAACGAAAATAGCCGACCAGCAAGTTTCGATGCATGGAAATCTGACCGTCGACCAAATGCTTGATATTAAATTAGACTTTCAGGTAAACCGCGAAGATATAAGTGGAGATATTAATAGCATGTTGGGATTTCTTCCCGGATCAAATAACATTACCCTCATTCCGGTTACCGTTGGCATTACCGGAAACTTAACCGATCCTCAAGTGAAAATGGATTTAAGTAAAGCAAAAAAAATGATTCAGGAAGAAGTAAAAAAATCAACACAGGAAGGAATTGAAAAATCGGTAAAAGATATTGGTGACAAGTTAAAGAAACTATTTAACTAGTTGTCATCTGATTGCCTTTGCGTTTGGCAACGCAAAGGCAATCAGACAAACCTTTTTCCTACATAAAAGACAAATTCCTTCTTTTATCGAATATGTTTTAGCTAGCTTTGCACCGCAATAATAAAAACAAACTGTCAAATGGACGAAGGCCCGGGTCACCCGAAAAATAAGTTATTAACCTCACTGTAGGGAGCCTTCGCGCCTCCTGCAAACCGATTTAAGGAGGCAAAATCATGCTAAAAATATTTAAAAGCTTCGGTGGGTACACCGAAATATCAAAAGCCGAAAAAGGATGTTGGATCAATGCTGTTAATCCATCAAAAGCAGAAGTTGACCGTCTGAAAGAAGAGTTCCAGATTCCGGCTGATATCATTCAGGATATCCTGGATACCGATGAGCGACCACGTTACGAGGTCGACGAAGACTGGTCGTTAATTATCCTGCGAATTCCGGTTGACAACCCCAACAATGGTGTCCCCTATTATACATTACCCCTAGGAATATTTCTATCCAAAGAGGTAACCATTACCATTTGCTCCAGAAGCAATGAGGTACTGCCTCTGGAAAAACCGATGCTTTACCGCGGGCAAAGTCTATTGGTACACGATGATTTAAACTTTGTTATCAAGCTGTTTTTACGCTCGGGAACCGCCTACCTGCGCTACCTGAAACAGATTAACCAACAAACTACGCAAATTGAAAACGAACTGGAAAAATCGGTTCGTAACCGGGAACTCAACAAGCTTCTGAAGATGGAGAAATGCCTGGTATTTTTCATTACTTCACTAAAAGCCAACGAGATAGTACTGGCCCGACTACGAAATGGTCTAAAGCGAAGCATGACTGAGCTGAATGAAGACCTGCTGGAAGATGCGATCATCGAAAACAAGCAGGCGCTGGAAATGTCGCAAATATACTCCGATATCCAGAGTGGCATGATGGATGCTTTTGCGTCGGTGATTTCCAATAACCTGAACGTGGTGATGAAGCAATTAGCTTCCATCTCGATCATTTTGATGATTCCAACCTTAATTGCCAGTTTGTACGGGATGAATGTCCCCAACCACCTGGAGGGAAATGCGTTCGCATTTCCAATCATCCTAATGGGGTCCATTTTGCTAGCCTTACTGGGAATAATTATTTTCTGGAAAAAGAATTTGTTTTAGAGTGTATTATCCGGCTGCGAAGAACGGTAGTCATTTAAAATCGAACGATGAATTAGTTTCCATGACTTAGTTTTCGTCGATCAATATAAATCCGAAGGAAAAAGTAGCCGATGGTTAGCGCGGCATAAATCCCAGCCTGACGATATAGGAAAAATAGTTCCGACTTGACATCGATCAGGCTGACACCCATTGTTCGCAATCGCAAATACGCGGGTACAGCGGTTGTTCCGGGAAGTATTTTCGAAAGGCCCACCAACCAATCGGGCATTGCTGAAACCGGCCACGAAATTCCGCTTAAAAAAAGCGCGATAGGCGATAAAAACATCATAAAAACGATGGCCGACTCGCGGTGTTTAAATAGGGTTGACAAGCCGATTCCGAGAAAGATTACAGCCAGTAAAAAGGGAAATAGCAGCATCAGTACGTCGAGCATGCCGGCTTTATCAGGATAGTTAAACCAGCTGTGAATCACAATAACGGCTAAACAGATATTGAATAGCGAAAGGAAAATATAAGCCCCCACCCGGCCGAACAACAAAGGCACAATCTCTTTTGTACGTTTTTGCCACGGAAGTACAAATGGCGAAGCTTTCGACTCGGAAAAAGTACCCCCTAAAATTCCAATTCCAATCAGTAAAGTTTGTTGAATGATGATGAGAATTAACCCCGGCATAATAAAACTACCGTACGAACCCGCAGGATTATACAGCATATGCGTTTGCACATCGAATGGGCTGCTGGCTACTTTTGCCTGCCGAAACGATTTCCCTTCAGCCATATAGCGTTTTACACTCACCCCGCCACCAAAATAAGCATTCACCGTTGAAGCTGCCAGGTAGAACGTTTTATATTTTAACATGTAGCTACCATCAGCATAAACAGCCACATTTGCCTGCTCTCCGGCTAATATATTCTCCTGAAAGTCTCTTTGAATCAGCAATACACCGGATATTTTATTGGCCATAAACAACTCTTCAGCTTCTGTCAAATCCCGCGGGTTATAGGCCACACTTACATCGCGGGTTGCATCTAACATGGCAGCGTACTTTCGGCTGGTGGGTGTTTGATCCAGATCGACCACACCTACCGGCAAATCAGTCAGCACCTCGTTAAAATAGCCAAACGAATAGAGTATCGGATAGATCAACAAGGCGCCAACAAGAATGAGCACTGCCCCACTGTCGGTAAAAATGGCTTTCAACTCATTCTTAAAATGAATAGTCATCAATTCAAAACTATTTATTTTTCTGTCTTTCTTCATGATACTTTAAGATTTTCCCCAATGCGTTGAATCACCAAGCGTGCGTTTATAAATGCCAAACGAAGCAAGCCCCGTTAGCATGAAAATTAAAATATAACAGATATAAGGCAGTGCCTCCCGTATGGGAGCTCCCCGCAAGGCTTGCGAAATCAGCAGTTTCTCCCACCAGGTAAAAGGAAATATGGCTGTAACGGCTCGCACGAGTGGCGGCATGCCTTCCATCGGAAAGGTTAATCCCGAAAAAGTAATTCCCATCATAATGTATGCACTACCCACCGACAGCGATAAACGCATATTTTTGGTAACAGCAACAAACATCAATCCCAGCATCTGGTAAGCAAGTATGGTGATAGATTGTCCTACAAACAGAAGCAGAAAACTACCTTTTAAGGGCATGCCTTCAACCTTGAAAAGCAAAAAGGCAATAAACATCGCAAATCCTGAAAAGATGAGCGTGTAAGGAAAGAGTTTACCGACCACTGCCAGCCGGACACTGTTGTTCCCCGATTCGAGCAAATCTAAACCGGTTCCTCGCTTCAACTCGTTACCAAAGGTGTACACCGAACTCATAAAAGCAAACAGGAATAAGGTAAAATACAGCATGGCAGAGTTCAGAAAGTATCCGTAGTTTGAATAGGGATTAAACAGAATATGCTTTTGAATATCAACCGGTCTTACTCGTGCCATGGCCTGCTCGCGGCTGTTTCCGGCCAGCATTAGTTTTTTTAGCTGCACCCCTCCCGAAAAAGTACCCAAAGTAGTAAGCACCGAACGCTGAACAACCCCTGCAACTGTAACATTGGTTCCGTTAATATACACCGGCACAGGAGCTTCAACTCCCTGAAAAACATTCTTCTGAAAATCCTTAGGGAGAAGAACAATGGCCTCGACAACTCCCTTTTTTAGCAGCTTTTCGGCCTGAAACATATCGTCAACAATTCTTACAACAGCCACATCAGACGACGCATTTAAGGCATTGCTAACTTTTATCGAAAGCGAAGTGTTGTCTTGATTGACCACCGCGATGGGCAATTTTTTAGCAACCCCCTGGTGAAAAATAAAAAACAGTAACAGAATTCCCACCAAAGGGCCCACAAACAATAGAAACCGATAAGCAGGATTCTTTGCAATCCGCTCGACTTCGCGCAAAACTACAGCAAATATGGGATGATCTTTCAGTCCCTTCATACGATTATTGTTTTTCAGGCAAAGTGACTATTGCCGACATTCCCGGGCGTAAACCCTCTATCTTTTTCACGGGTCGCGCCTGAATTTCAAACGACTTTAAATCGAACTCACCCGAAGTTTTGGTGGCATTCCAACGGGCAAAACTCCCGGTTGGGCTAATGTAAGTTACCTTAAACGCTGAAGTTTTATTTTCTAAGCCCGGTAAATCAGCCTCAAAGGTGCTTCCCATTTTAAAATGATTCAGGTAATCTTCACGCACATAAAAGGTCACCCAAATATCGTCAACATCAATGATTGTGACCACCGGGAATCCGGTAGAAACCAGCTCGCCCTGCTCAATATTAACTCCTGAAACTTCGCCATTGGCCATGGAGTTAATCGAGGTTTCGTCCAGGTAAGACTGCACCTGATCAATAGCTGCTTCTGCTCGTTCTACAAGAGCCGAAGCCGCCGCTTTGTCTTCTTCGCGTGCTCCTTTCTCAGCCTTCTGCCAAACTGCCCTGGCTGCCTTAGCCGTTTCGCGAGCGGCTTTCATTTTTGTCTCCGCTTCGTCGCGTTGCTGTTCGGGTACCACTCCTTCGTCGTATAAATTCTGAATGCGTGCAAAAGTTTTTTCGCCAAACTGGGCTGCAGCTTCAGCTTTTACATACACACTATAGGCAGCCGTAATGTCTTCTTCTTGCGCACCATTTTGTGCTTTTCTACTTTGCGCACTGGCAGCCGAACGAGCCGCATGTGCTTCAGCCAACTTGGCATCAATTTCGGGACTGCTGATCGAAAAGATAAAGTCGCCGGTTTTAACTGTTTGTCCTTTTTTAACAGCCACCTCCTGAATTCTACCGGGCACTTTTGATGCAATACTATACTGCTGAGCCTCCACTTCTCCCTGTAAAATAACAGGTTGTGGCTTCAGTACAACAATAAAGGTGTAAACCATAAATGCAACTATGGCAACTAGTACAACTATCGATGTTAGTGTTTTTTTATTCATCGTATATTGAAATTAGATTTTAAACAATGCTTTTCGAATGAACTAATATGAATCGGTTAATGTATTTTCTCCGGAACAAAAGCGTGTAAACTCTTCGGGAATACCGGCCGTTTGCAGAAAGCTGGCTAAAGCGACATCGTATTCGTAAAACACTTTTAAGCGTAATGTTTTTACCTCTGCCACTTTGGTATAAGCATCAACTACCGATGTAGACGTTGCAAAACCTTCGCTAAAAGCTTTCTCGGTACTTCGAAGATATTCTTCTGCCAGCTTGAGTGTTGATTCCAGCTCTGTTTTTTGCTCCATTTGCATTTGTAACTGCTGGTACAACTTTGTCAAGTAAGCTTTCAGGTCGTTGTGCGCTTTTTGTTCGGCATAATCAACCTGATTGTGCAAGGTTGCACTGGCTCTTATCCTGTTTTTACGGGCCATGCCGTCGAAAAGGGTCCACTTCATTCCAACTCCAACCAACCAATCGGGCATGTAGGGCGACAAGTCTTTGTTCGCGATGTTGTAATTCCCCATCATAGCCACCGATGGCAAATATTCTTGCATTTCCACTTTGTGCTTAATCTCAACCAACTCTCTTTTCCCTTCCAGTTGTTTCAACTGCGGATTTTCTGCGTTGGCTTTATCAATGTAGTACGACAGATCTGACAATTCTTCATTGATAAACAAAAGACTAGTAGGAAGCACCTGATTTAATGAATCGCTGGCTAAAGTAGCAGCCAGCCCTGATCGAATAATTTCAATATTACGCTCCGCCTTTTTCAGTTCTCGTTTTGCTTCATTTCGCGAAACAGTGGCATGAAGCAATTCGACCTTTGCAATCATTCCATTGTCAAACAATTTCTGTGCATCAGCATAATGGTTTTGCATGCCTTCCAAAGTCTGCTTTCGAAGTTCGCTTACTTGAACTCCAAGTGCCAATCCGTAGTATCGGGTTACCAGTTCAGTCAACAAAACACCTTCAGCATTACGCAGGTCTTCGTGGCTCATTTCAATCTGCACATCAGCTGCATCGTTGGCTCCTTTTATTTTGCCGCCGGTAAAAACAGGCCACACAAAGCCTGCCGACACGTTGGCAAAGTTTTTCTCCTGTATCATTTTGTCCCATTCTGCATTTTGGACTTCCCCGCCAGCTTCCAATAATTTTTCCCGAACAGCTGAAGTACTCATATCGTCGGGCAAAACAGGCATCATCGAGTTAGTTGCCGGATCGGGATTGGGGACACCACTAAACACACCATAGTTTCCCAACGTATTGTAAAGTGGCGTAATGGCGTCGCGCACAGGAGTTAAATCGAGGTGCAAAGGATCGGACATTGAAACCGCCTGCGCACTCAAGGAAACCTGCGGCAAATGCAAGCCCCTTTTCACTTTTAGTTCGTACTCCTTTTGCTTAATTTCTTCCTTTACACGCAAGAGAGCCGGATTTTGCTCGTTCATAATTTGCAATGCATCCTCAAAAGTCAGCAGCTGTGTTTGCTCTTGCGCCATTAGCCCAAACGGGCACAATATCAGTGCAAGAAGTGTTTTAAATATTGTTTTTTTTATCATCACTAATTTATTTTGATTACCCGATACTACTGTTTTGGTATTTTAGTCGAATAGTACTTAAAAAAAATTAAGTGAAAAGTCGGGGCACAACTAATTCTACAATCCGTTCTATTTTCTCTTCGTTGTAATAGCCATCCTTCTCAACTCCATATTGAACAACCCCGTAAAAAGACGCTAAAAACATCTCCGCAATCCAGGGAATATCTTCTTTTCCTGACGTATTATACTCTCCTGCATCAAAACCATCTTCCAGAATCCGAACAATGTAAGATTGCTCAAACTCCATCATTTTTAGAAACTTATCTTTCGCAAAGCCAAATGATTTTGAATCTTGGCGGATGAGGCGGTACAGGTTAACCTTATTTACCACTTCTTTATGAAATTCAATGACATAGGTCTTTATTTTGTCGAGCATTGTTTTATGCTCTTCCACTTTATTTTTAACGAATTGTCGAAGATTCAGCATCTCCAACTGAATAACGGCATCAAACACTTCATCCTTACTTTTAAAGTAATGATAAAGCGTACTTTTAGCCTTTCCGCACGCCTCTGCAATTTCATCCATCGTAGTCTTTTTCAGCCCAAACTGCTGAAATAACCGTTGTGCTTCTACCAAGATTTCGCTTTTTACAATTTCATCCTTGCTTGCCATTTTTCGACCGTATTAGTTTTTCAGTAGCGAAATAAATCAATTAAAATGAATTCTCCAACAATCGAAATCAATCATCGAAAACTGTAACATTCAATTAACAGTTCAGTCCATGGAGGTATAAAAAGATTACGGGTATACGATTTTACAGCTTGTAAACTCTACCATTATAAAATTATACCTACTGAAAATAAAAGAAACTGACTAACTGACACAACTTCTCTTATTCTTGTAATTATAAAAGTTTCAGTTTAAAAATGGGTACAAAATGCAAACCGTCCGACTAGCTACATCCCCTGATAGAAAAAATAAACATCAGGAG
>NZ_JBSQYS010000060.1:0-17455 GCF_055140945.1 Sunxiuqinia sp. | reverse complement strand
TATTGGAAAGTCCGAGCTGCTTAATTCGACGCAACCTTTGAAGATAGGGATGCTCAATGAGATCGTAGATGAACTCTGATTGAATGGTGATGAACCCAAAAACCGGGTCGTTGATAATCTTTCTCTTATTTGTTTTCAATAGGTATCGGCTGTTTTTATTGAATGTGCGACGACAAAAATAAGAAACTTTTTTGTTCTCTCTCAATCTACAAATAATCAGCTATTTTAGTAATGTGCCGAAATACTGGTGATCATTAACTTTCACATTTTGAGTTTTCGATTCCTTTTGCTAATTTTGCGCTGACAATTGGAAGATCAATACCGTTTGCAGGGGACCCAAAGTCCCCTGTTTTAGTTACTTGAAATTTATGATCGACAGAAGTAAAATCACCCAACTCATTGAAGACGAACTAACTGAAGACCAGTTCATCGTTGAAATTGACGTCACTCCAAGTAATCAGATACAGGTTACATTAGATGGTGAAAACGGGATTACAATTGACCATTGTGTTCAAATTAGTCGACTGGTTGAAGGAAGTCTGGATCGGGAGGAAGAAGATTTTGAATTGCAGGTTTCTTCTTCAGGACTTGGACAACCTTTAAAGATTCGGCGTCAGTTTGTAAAAAACTTGAACCAGGAAATGGAAGTGGTGCTTAAAACCGGGGAGAAACTTGAAGGTATTTTAAAAACCGTTGACCAGGATGGATTTGAATTGGAATCGACAAAACGTGAGCGAATTGAGGGACATAAAAAAAAGCAACTTATTACCCGAGTTCATCGTATAGCGTTTGACGAAGCGAAAACAGTTAAAAACATAATAAAATTCTAAATCGAGGGCAAGATGGATACAATTAATCTTATCGATACCTTTTCTGAATTTAAAGACCTGAAAAACATTGATCGGGTCACGATGATGAGTGTTCTTGAAGACGTGTTCCGCAATGTTTTGGAAAAAGCATACGGAACCGACGAGAACTTCGACATCATTATAAATATCGACAAGGGCGACTTTGAAATTTGGCGCAACCGTGAGGTTGTTGAAGATAGTGCAATTGAAGATCCAAATCTTCAGATTACACTTACCGAAGCCAAAAAAATTGACACAGACTACGAAGTTGGTGAAGAAGTAACCGACGAAGTAAAATTGCACGATTTTGGAAGAAGGGCAATTCTGAATTTGCGTCAAAACCTAGCCAGTAGAATTCTGGAGTTGGAAAAAGACCACATCTACGGGAAATACAAAAGTAAGATTGGCGACATTGTAACCGGTGAAGTTTATCAGGTTTGGAAAAAAGAAATTCTTGTTTTAGATGATGAAGGCAACGAGCTGATTCTTCCAAAAACAGAACAAATTCCATCTGACTACTTTCGAAAAGGAGATAGTTTAAGGGCTGTCGTTTATAAAGTTGAATTAAAAAACAACAACCCACTAATTATTTTATCCCGAACATCTCCGGTATTCCTGGAGCGCTTATTTGAGTTGGAAGTTCCTGAGATTTTTGATGGTTTGATAACGATCAAAAAGATTGTTCGTGTTCCGGGCGAACGTGCGAAAGTGGCTGTTGAGTCATATGACGAACGTGTTGATCCGGTAGGAGCCTGTGTTGGGATGAAAGGATCTCGTATTCATGGCATTGTCCGCGAACTTAAAAATGAAAACATTGACGTGATCAACTATTCAACCAACGTTCAGTTGTTCATCCAAAGATCATTGAATCCGGCTAAAATTTCCTCGATCAAGTTAAACGATGAAGCTAAACGCGCCGACGTATACCTGAAGCCAGAAGAAGTTTCGCTGGCTATTGGTAAAGGTGGTTTAAATATTCGTTTGGCGAGCCAGCTAACCGGTTACGAAATTGACGTGTACCGTGAAATGGCTACCGATGACGAAGATGTCAACCTGGATGAGTTTTCTGATGAGATTGAAGGTTGGATTTTGGATCAGCTAAAATCAATTGGGTGCGATACGGCTAAAAATGTATTGGGATTAAGCCGTGCAGACTTGATCAAACGTACCGATCTGGAAGAGGAGACAATTGATCATGTGTTAAAGATTTTACGCTCTGAATTTGAGTAATTAGAAACAAATAACATCAAACTATTGGGATTTAAATAAATTGGATTTAAAATTGCATAGTTTTTGGGCGTAAGAACTTCAAAAAAAGATATAAAAATAGATAGGGATTATATGGCAATTGGCAAAAATAGTACGCGACTTAGTAAGGTAGCAAGAGAATTTAATGTGGGAATCAATACAATTGTTGATTTTTTACATAAAAAGGGATTTGAAATTGACCCAAATCCAAACTCTAAAATTTCAGAAGATGCATACCACATGCTCGAAAAAGAGTATAAAAGTGATATCAGTCTGAAAAAAGAGTCAGAAAAAATAAACCTGATGAGTCACCGTCATAAAAATGAATCTATTTCACTCGACAATACTGACGCCTCTGCGGAAGAATCAGACACTGAGGATGCCGAGGAAGAAGAGGAAGTGGAAGAAGTTCGTATTAAGGACATGAATGTTCCTAAGAAAGAAGCTCCTAAAACGAAGCCTGAGCCAAAGCCCCGACCAACTGAAGAAAAAGAAGAACTTCCGGAAACGAACAAGCCCAAGGTTGTTGGCAAAATTGATTTAGAAAGTATGAACCCTCCGAAACGGGAAGGAAAACCTACTGTTATCAAAAAAGGTGACAAGAAAGCAAACGAAGAAAAAGAGCCTAAGTCACAACAGGAGAAGCCAGAGGAAATTGCCACTCCGAAAGCCGAAACAAAAAAGGAAGAGCCAAAGCCAACTCCCGAGAAAGTAGAAGAAAAAGTTGAGGATAAAAAAGAAGAAGTTTCAACTCCTAAAGAGGAAGTAGCTCCTAAAAAGGATACCGAAGCACTTGAAACAAATGTCCCTAATAAAAAAGTTGATGAAGTAAAAGTAGTAGGGAAAATCGATCTTTCTTCGATCAACCAAAAAACCCGCCCCACGAAGAAAACGAAAAAACAAAAAGAGGACGAGCGTAAAGAGCGCGAAAAACAAAAACGTCAGGGTCAGCAAGAAAAAGGAAAAGACCACAAAACAAATGTCCAGAAACTTTCGGGTCCGAACGTGGTTGGAAAAATCGATATTAAGAAAAAACCCGTTGCTTCTTCCAGCGACAACAATGCTCAGGCAAACAAGAAAAAACGTCGCCGGATTCAAAAAGACCCTGGTGCCGGACCTCGTGTAAATGTTGAAAAACGTGGCCGCGGGCAACAAGTGCCCGGAGGAGCAAAGGGCAAGCGCAGAGTCATCAAAAAAGAGGTTACAGAAGAAGATGTACAAAAGCAAATTAAAGATACGTTAGCGCGTCTTACTTCAGGCAAACAAAAATCAAAAGGTGCAAAATACCGCCGCGATAAACGACAAGCGGCAAGTGATAAAGCTGCTGCTGAAGTCGAAAAGCAAAGTGCGGAAAAAAATATATTAAAAGTTACTGAATTTGTGTCCGTTTCGGAATTGGCAACCATGATGGATGTTACAGTTACCGAAATTATCTCATCATGTATGAGCCTTGGTCTGTTTGTTTCAATCAACCAACGCCTCGATGCTGAGACCATGCAAATTGTAGCAGAAGAATTTGGTTACGAAGTTGAGTTCGTCAGTGCCGATATTTTAGACGGTGTTGAAGAGGATGACGAGCCGGATGAAGTCCATCCACGTGCTCCAATCGTAACGGTTATGGGACACGTTGACCACGGTAAAACGTCTTTGCTTGACTACATCCGAAGTGCCAACGTAATTGCCGGTGAGGCCGGAGGGATTACCCAACACATTGGAGCTTACCACGTAAGCCTGGAAGACGGACGTATGATTACGTTTCTGGATACTCCCGGTCACGAAGCATTTACAGCAATGCGTGCCCGTGGTGCACAGGTTACTGATATTGCCATTATTATTGTTGCAGCTGACGACGATATCATGCCTCAAACAAAAGAGGCTATTAATCACGCGCAAGCTGCAGGCGTTCCTATTGTTTTTGCGATTAATAAAATTGACAAACCCGGATCTAATCCGGAAAAAATAAAAGAAGGACTGGCTAACTTGAACTACCTTGTTGAAGAATGGGGAGGAAAGTATCAAAGTCAGGACATCTCGGCCAAAAACGGTGTTAACATCGACGAGCTTCTTGAGAAAGTACTGCTGGAAGCAGAGATGCTTGAAGTGAAAGGGAATAAAGACAGACGGGCAACCGGAACAATTGTTGAATCGTCCCTGGATAAAGGACGCGGATATGTTGCCACCGTATTGGTTCAGAATGGAACTTTACACCAAGGCGATATTATGCTTGCCGGTCAATATTATGGCCATATAAAAGCCATGTTCAACGAACGAAATCAACGAATCGAAAGTGCAGGTCCTTCAGAACCGGTAATTATTCTTGGGCTGGATGGAGCTCCACAGGCAGGAGATAAATTCAACGTGTTTGAGAACGAACGTGAAGCCAGACAAATTGCAAACAAACGTGAGCAGTTGGCACGCGAACAAGGATTACGTACACAGAAACACATTACACTTGATGAAATTGGACGACGTATTGCTATTGGAAACTTCCAGGAACTGAACCTGATTGTTAAAGGTGACGTGGATGGATCAATCGAAGCACTGTCTGATTCATTAATTAAGCTATCGACCGAAGAAATTCAAGTCAATGTAATTCATAAAGCGGTTGGTGCCATTTCCGAATCAGATGTTATGCTGGCAACAGCTTCTGATGCAATTGTTGTTGGATTCCAGGTTCGACCTAGTTTGCAAGCTCGTAAATTAGCTGAAAAAGAAGAAGTGGACATCCGCTTGTATTCAATCATCTACGATGCGATCAACGAAATCAAATCGGCCATGGAAGGAATGCTTTCACCGGAAATTAAAGAAGAAATTCTGGGAACAGCTGAAATTTTGGAGACCTTTAAGATTACGAAAGTAGGAACGATTGCAGGTTGTATTGTTCGCGATGGAAAATTCATGCGCTCTTCCAGAGTTCGTTTAATTCGTGATGGTATTGTGATTTACACCGGTACTTTAGGATCGCTTAAACGCTTTAAAGACGATGTGAAAGAAGTACAAAAAGGTTACGAATGCGGACTAAACATTGAAGGATATAACGACATTAAAGAAGGTGACATGGTTGAAGCTTTCCATGAAATTGAAGTTGCCAAATCATTGTAGAAAATAATTTAATCTCAAATAACGAAAATCCGGACATTGTGCCGGATTTTTTTTGTGCCTGTTTTCAATCGCCACTATCGAATACAAAAAGCTTTTTTAGCTCCCGACTTAAAAAATCAAATGCAAACCACAAAAAAATCCCCAAGGAAAAATTCCTCAGGGATTAATATCGTAAGATTGCCTTCCTTAAATAAAAAGGCAACGAAATTATCAAAAATTAAGCTTCCAGCATCGCCTTATAGGCTTCGGCATCCATCAAGTCATCCAAATCAGCTGTATCACTCATTTCAATTTTAATCATCCAGCCTTTGTCGTATGGATCCTTATTGATCAACTCGGGCTCATCTTCCAACGCCGCATTAAATTCGACAACCTTACCACCAACAGGCATAAAAAGGTCTGAAACAGTTTTTACAGCTTCAACAGTACCAAAGGTTTCACCTTTTGGCAAATCTTCTCCTTCAGTTTCTATTTCAACAAAAACAATGTCCCCCAATTCTCCTTGAGCAAAGTCGGTAATACCAACATAAACACTATCTTTTTCAACACGAACCCATTCGTGCTCTTTTGTGTACTTTAAGTTTTCTGGCAGATTCATAATGATCGATTGAATTGTATTTGCATCAAAAGTAACACAATTTTTCAAAACATAAATCGAACAAAGATCAGCCTTTGTCTTTTTTAAAACGAACTTTACTTAAATTTGCATCAATTAGAACGAAAAAGCATGTTTTCAATTCACATTAATTCAGTTGAAGAAATTCAAACAGCTGCAAAATCCTTACTCCTTCATTTTCCTAATGAGCGGATTTTTGCTTTCTATGGCAAGATGGGCGCAGGAAAAACGACTTTTATCAAGGCCTTGTGCCGGCAGCTAGGTTCGGTTGATCCGATAACCAGTCCTACTTTTGCGTTGGTAAACGAGTACAGCACTTCGACAAACGAGCGGATTTTTCATTTCGATTTTTACCGGATAAAAGACATTGAAGAAGCACTGGACATTGGCTTTGATGATTATTTGTATAGTGGTAAATATTGCATGATGGAATGGCCGGAAAACATTGAGCCCTTGCTGCCCGAAAATATTGTTGAAGTAAAAATTGAAGTTCTTGACTCTTCAAGAAGGCAGCTTACAGCTAATATCGTCTAAATCTTTTTGAAAAAATACTTTTAAAGAGTAAATTGAACGTCAAATTTCTCCTGAATGACTGAAAAAGAACAACTCCCGGAAATAAAATCTCTGCTTCTACCCAAAGAAGAGATGTTGGAAATTCGTAAGCGAGGAAAGAAAATTACCATCGGTATTCCTTCCGATTTTTCAAAAATTGAGTACCGTATTCCACTCACACCCGAAGCTGTTGAATTGATGGTTTCGTACGGCCACGAAGTTTATATTGAAACCGATGCAGGAAAAGCATCCAGTTATTCGGACGAAGAGTACCGGGAAGCAGGAGCTATTGTTGTGGATAAACATGAAGAAGTTTTTCAGTGCGACGTTATTATTCGTGTTGCTCCTTTTAGTTCCGAGGAAGTTGATTTATTGAGAGGTCATCAAACCCTCATTTCAAATATGCATCTCAGCACGCATTGTCAGGAAACGGTTCAAAAACTCATGAAAAAGAAGGTGACAACCATTGCCTACGAGTACATGGAAAACGAAAACAAGTGTTTGCCTGTTGTACGACTGATGAGCCAGATTTCGGGAGCAACATCAATTACTTTAGCCAGCGAATACCTCAGTAATTCCAGAAATGGGAAAGGAGTCCTTTTAGGTGGGGTAACCGGGATTTCACCAACAGAACTGGTTATTTTGGGAGCCCGAACAGCTGCCGAATATGCAGCCCGTGCAGCGCTTGGTTTAGGTGCAACGGTTAAAATCTTCGACGATAATATGTTTAACCTGCAAGAACTGGAGTCGAAGCTGGGACAACGGGTGTTTACTTCGGTCTTGTACCCGAATGTAATACGGAAAGCGTTAAAATCGGCTGATGTCGTTTTAGGTGCCATGTCTTTCAATTCCAACCCTTCTTTTAGGGTGTCTGAAGAAATGGTGAAGAGTATGAAACCAGGCTCCGTAATTATTGATCTGAATATCAGCCAAGGTGGATGCTTTGAAACCAGTAAGGCAACCGACCTTAAAAATCCGACTTACGTCAAGCACGGGGTTATTCACTATTGTGTGCATAATGTGGCTTCTATTGTGGCTCGTACTGCGTCTATTGCCTTAAGTAATGTTTTGGCTCCTATTATCATTGCCATTGGCGAAAGTGGTGGTGTACAGAATTACATTAAGCAGTCGAATGGAATTCGCAGAGGTGTGTATATTTACAACGGTATTTTAACCAACAAAGACTTGGGCGACAAGCTCCATATTGCCAGTAAAGATATCGACCTGCTATTGGCGATTTTCTAATATCCTTTTACTAAAATCATCATCGATATAGGCGGAACAATGGCTTTTCGATCGATCAGGCAATCGATCCCGTCGTAACAGATTTCATCTTCACGGGCAATCACATGCCAATCGTGCTCATCAAGCTCCATTATTGCAGGTTCCTTTTTCGCATTGAAGATGAGCTGAATGGTTTTCCAGTTAAATTCGTTCGGACAATTTAAAAAGGAATAAGCCAAAACTCCAGGCTGATAGTTTTGTGAGAAGTTCAGATACTTGCGGATTTCGTCAGCCGACTGCATCCTGAAAACGCCAATCTTCTTACGCAATTCAATCAATTTTTTATAATAGTGAAACACATCAACGTGCTCATCTTTTAAGTTCCAGTCAATCTGATTAATCGAATCCGGTGATTTATAGGAATTGTGGTTTCCCTTTTTGCTTCTGCAAAATTCACTTCCGGCATGTAAAAACGGAATGCCTTGCGACGTTAAAATTAGTGCTCCGGCAAGCTTTTGCATTTTCTTCAACTCATCTACGGAGGCATCGGGGCAGCTCATTCGTAATTTATCGTACAAGGTAAAGTTATCGTGACACGACACATAGTTGACACACTGCCAGGGTTCTTTTGCCCAGGCATGTTTCGAACTTTCAACATAGCCATAAACAATACTCGGATGGTAACAGGCCGCAACAACCCCAAACTTGACCGCTTCTTCATTCAAAGTCCGGCCATTTACAAAACCACGGCTTTTCTCATCAAAGTTGTTTCCTTTTATGGCATCGCGCATATCATCATTAAAACAGGCTATTCCATTTAAATTGACCACGTGATGTTTTACGGCCCGGTATCGTTCATCCATCGGGCTGTAGTCTGCCGCCCACCCTTCGCCATACAACAGAATGCCGGGGCGAAGCTCGTCTAAATGCCAACGAATCTCATTCATCGTCTGAATATCCATAATCCCCATCAAATCAAAACGGAAACCGTCCAGGTGAAATTCCGAAGCCCAGTATTTAAGCGAATTAATAATGTATCTGCGAACCATTGCCCGCTCCGAAGCAATTTCGTTTCCACATCCGCTGGCATTGGCAAACTTCCCATTTCTATTTTGCCGGTAGTAATAGCCCGGCACCGTTTGATTAAACCATGAGCGTCGTGTATAGCCGGTATGGTTATATACAACATCCATCACCACGCCAATACCGGCAGCATGTAAAGCCTGAACCAATTGTTTCAGCTCCTTGATTCTGGAAATATTGTCGGGATTAGTGGCATAACTTCCTTCGGGTGCATTGTAATTAAGAGGATCATACCCCCAGTTGTATTTCAGATAAGGATAATTTTCATCGACCGTAAAAAAGTCGTATACCGGAAGCAAATGAACATGCGTAATTCCCAGCTCTTTTAAATGATCAATACCTGAAGCTAACTGTCGGGGTGTTTTTGTTCCAGTTTCAGTAAAAGCTAAGTACTTGCCTTTTTGCTTCATTCCAGATGAAGGGGCTATTGAAAAATCACGCACGTGCAATTCGTACAAAACGGCATCTACCGCGTTTTTGGGTTCGAGCGGCTTGTCGTGTTCCCAACCTTCGGGATTCGTTTCCTGTGGATTGTAGATTAAACCGCGTTTCCCGTTTGAGCCAACAGCCTTTGTATCTACACCCGGTGTTTCATTTAACCACTCACCGTCGTTTACCCGGAAGGTAAAATAACGATCTTTAAAATCGCCATCCAGTCGAATCTGCCAAACCCCGTTTGGTGTTGCAGCCATTTTTTCAATCCGAAACGGGCTACCACCCGAGCTTTTCTCGTACAACCTAAACTCGACTTCCTTTGCTGCCGGAGCCCACAACTTAACCAAAATTTCCCCGGGTGAATAAAGTACACCCAAGTCATCACCTCGGTAATAAGGATAGATTGAAAAATCGATATGATTAAATGTCCAGTCTCTCATTTATGAAAATAAACTTTTTCGAAGGGTGATGTAGGAAGATGAATATTTTTTCCCGTTTGTATCAAACACCCGGACTTTCGACCAGAAATACCGTTTTAGCTTTCGATCGTGATTATAAAAAACACTTAAGTCGATGCGTAGTTCATGCGTTTTCCCGGCTTCAAGAAAAAGCGGGTAAATTACATACCGGTTAATTCCTTTTAACTTGAACTTACGTTTCGTCCATATTTTTCGAAACGTCAGTATTGGCGCTTCCAGATCGATATCCTTTTTACTGTTGTTTGTGATTTTCAATGTCAGCACATTGGGTTTGAACTTACGATCTTTCAGCAGTTCAATTTTCAATTGATTTTTCTTAACGGAAACGGGCTTACCTTTTAGTTTATTCGGTTTCGCAAAGACCCGACTCAAAATAATATACAGCAGTGGAATCGCAACGAAGACAGCAACAAACCAGAGCAACTTATCCCCTTCTGGCTTAACTTCATTTTGAGCAAAACCGACCAAAGGAATACAAAATATCGCAAACAGGAAAATCCGCTTCATGTTGTCATTTTAAGCTGGTAAAAGTAAAAAAGTCCTGCAACTATAACAGGACTTTGAAATAAAACTAATTTAAAACTAAACCAATGAGCCATTCCGGCTCAATTCTTCTAAAAATGCAGCACTTCCTTGATCTTTTTATACCCGGTTTTACTCACCTTTAATTTGGTTTTATCTTTCATAATGACGATGTACGACTCCTTTTCATATTGCTGAATTTCGGCAATACACTCTACCCGCACAATGTACGAACGGTGAATTCGAATAAAGTCTTTCGGGTTCAAGTGTGCCTCGAAGTACTTCATCGTATTCTGTTTCATATAGCGTCCGTCCTGGGTGTAAATCAACACATAATCATCCATCGACTCGAGGTAGCGCACCTGATCAACCGGAATGATATTTATTTTGTGACGATCTTTCACGACAATTCGCTCCAGGTATTCATTAACCGCATAGCTGCTGAGTTGCTCCAGCTTATCACCGGTGCTTTCATTATTCCCAATCCGGTCGGCAACTTTTTCAATGGCTTCCAACATTCGATCTTTCGAAAATGGTTTCAGCAAATAGTCGACAGCGCTGTAGTCAAACGCTTTTAAGGCATATTGGTCGTAGGCGGTTGTGAAAATAATTTCAGGTTTATGATCGAGCAACTCCAACATTTCGAACCCTGTAATTTTCGGCATCTGAATATCTAAAAAAACAAGGTCCGGCTTGAGTTCATTGATTTTTTGAACCCCTTCAAAGCCATTTTCACACTCTCCAATCAAGTTGAGTTTCGGATGATCTTTTAAATAAGACTTCAACAGGTTTCTGGCCAATTCTTCGTCTTCAATGATTAATGCTGTTAGTTCTTCTTTCATCTCATTATAATTTAAAATTTTCAACGGTATTCGATGGAACTCGCTTATAATGATTCTCCTGTGTGTAATGGCCTTTACATGCTCGTTTCATGCCGGTATTTTTTTGGGTAGTAATAATTCAATTTTAAAGCTTGTCTTCAAATCCGTAATTCGAATAAGTTCTGACGTTCCGTAAATGAGTTCCAATCGTTGTCTGATATTCCGGAGGCCAATTCCCTCTCCCCTGTTTCTGATGCTCTCCGCATCGTAATCATTTTCTATAATAATCAACATATTTCCATTTTCGGTCTTACAGCTTGTTGTTATACTAACAGGCTCCGTTGCCTCATACACACCATATTTGATGGCATTCTCGTATAATGGTTGCAAAATCATATTCGGAATCTGAAAGTTATGACAACTTTCTTCCACTTCAAAAACAGGATTTAATTTTTTCCCGAACCTCACTTTTTCAATACTCAGGTACAGTTTTATATTCTCCAGCTCATCCTTCAACGAAACGGTTTCGTCCTGATCGTGCTGCAAGGCATAACGCATAAACCGGGATAAATTGATCACCATTTCATGTGCTTTTTCAGGAAAGCTCATCGTTAGCGAAGCAATCGAATTCAAGCTATTGAAAAGAAAGTGCGGATTGATTTGTGATTTCAAGGCACTTAATTCAGCTTCGCGTATTAATGATTTCAGCTCTGCTTCCTTCTTGATCTTTTCTTTCAGACTTTGATAGTAGTTGATGGCCAGAAAAAACAGCACAAAAATAACGTACATCACATAACCCGAAAAGATCCGGCCGGGCAAGGTATCATACAGCAGATGGAGGTTTCCCGAGTCGATGACCTTAATACTGATAAAGCCCAGGTAAATCCAGATGGCGTTTAAGATTGAAGCCCCAATCAAATGATAAAGAAGAACCCACGTCAGCTCATTTTCTTCTAAACTGTTGTATTTGATGATAAACCAAATACTAGCTCCCAGAACCGGGTAAATAACAAAGTAAATGAAAGCTGATAAGCTGGAACTAATCAGATCGGTTCCATACCAAAAGTATTGAATTGAAATATTGCTCACCCCGATAACCAACCAAAACACCCCATAATAGAGCATCAGTATTTTGTTATTAATGAAAGGGTGTTTCATAGATTCAATTATACATGCTTCACTTCAAAACCTCCAAAAACTGTAAAACCTCTAATGACCAGTGTCTTTGATGGATCGTAATGCGAATGTTGGAAGGTATCGCCTCGTTTGTCGGTAAAAGCACCAAAAATAGTGGTTACCTCATTGCGTACATTCCAGTCCAGCGGCACCTTTATACTGCAGCCTCCAAACACGGAAATGGTATCGATATAAGCCCCTTGAGGTGAAAGTGTGGCTTGCCTCAGATCGTACTCGATTCCACCAAAGATCGATGTCGACCGACCTCCTTTCAGATCCTGCGAATTGATGAAAACTTCGCGCCCACCAAAAATGACAAAATCATCAAACTGATTAAGATCCTGCTCGCCAACGCCATGTTCTATCCGCGATTTACACCCCTTGTGCCGATAGATTAAAGCGACTCCTGCACCAACTAACAATAAAGGCCAATAAAGCCTGCGTATTTCATGAGGTATATCAACAAGTTCAGGAACCAGAAAAATACCTCCAATAGCAATCATGATGGTTCCTCCTGTTCGGTTACCTCCAAGCAAGGAGAATACGCCAATCGCAATTAACAACATTTGCCATGATATGAGCAAGTCAGCAATACTCCAGGGAATCAGGTTCAATCGTTCCAAAATCAGGATTCCTCCTATACCAATGAGTATCAGCCCAAAGTAATATCTTTTATTTCCTCTTTCTCTATCCTTCATAATATCCAGCCTTTGTATCCTTCGAAAATAAATTTGTATTCAATTCTTCGCACAAGTATAATTCGCCTCAAAAATGCTAAAAAAGTTTGCTAATCAACACAATTCCCAAAACAATCAGCACCAGTGGAAAAAAGAGTACCAGTAAAATTCCGGGAATGATGAGGTGAGGTAGCAAAAATAAAATGGCGAACACTAAAAATAAGGCTCCAATTAGCCTTCGCCCTACAATGAGCAAAACACCAACGAGTAACAAAATAACCGGCCAGGTAACTAAAATAGCTCCAAAGTGGAAAATATTCAGGAAACTGGCTCCGGCATCTTGAACGACATGCCAAGCCGGCAAGCCAAGCTGCCAGCCGATTTCTTTTAAAATCCACAGAATTCCGATAACGACTAAAACGGTTCCCAGAAAAGAACCGTGTGACTTTCTCTCTCTTGCATGATGTCTTTCTGACCTGCAATGATGATATGTTTCCATGATGCACGACCTTTAATTTCTACGGTAAAACTAGCTATTCCAAGTATTCCTGAGAAAAAATGATCGGCTAATGGAAGTGAATAATCGGTAAGAAGCAATTTAGTTCATTAAAAAAGGCGAGAACTCAATTGTCTCGCCTTTCATTTCTATGTTGTAGGTTTATTTTCCTTTAAATTTTGACCAGTTATCTCGCAAAGGAGCCGTGCGGTTAAAAACCAACTGATCCGTTGAGCTATCCGGATCAACATTGAAATAGCCCAGTCGCTCGAATTGGAATGAATCCAATGGTTTCGCATCTTTCACAAATGGCTCCAGGTAGCATTTCTTTATAACGGTTAATGAATCAGGATTCAGAAATTTTTTGAAATCACGATCCTTGTGTCCATCAGGCTCTTCGTCCAAAAATAAACGATCGTACAAGCGAACTTCAGCCTCAACATTATTGCTGGCAGACACCCAGTGCAATGTTGCTTTCACTTTCCGTCCATCAGGTGAATTACCGCCTTTGGTTTCAGGATCGTAGGTACAGTGCAAGGCTGTAATCTCGCCGTTTTCGTCTTTAATTACTTCGTTGCACGTAAGGTAATACGCGTACCGAAGGCGCACCTCACGTCCGGGAGCGAGTCGGAAAAACTTGCGCGGTGGATCTTCCATAAAGTCATCGCGCTCAATATAGATTTCCTTCGAGAAAGGTACTTGGCGCTTTCCGGCATCCGGGTTTTCGGGGTTATTTACCGCATCCAACTCTTCAACCTGACCTTCGGGATAATTGGTGATAACAACTTTCAACGGGTTTAGTACGCCCATTACCCGCTGTGCTTTTTTATTCAAATCTTCACGCACACTGTGCTCCAACAAAGCAACGTCAATCATTCCGTCCACTTTGGTAACACCAATGCGGTCGGCAAAATTGCGGATTGATTCCGGTGTATATCCCCGACGTCGCAATCCTGAGATGGTCGGCATACGCGGATCGTCCCATCCATTGACGTAATTCTCTTTGACCAGCTCAAGCAGCTTACGCTTACTCATTACGGTATAAGTAAGATTTAAGCGGGCAAACTCAATCTGACGGGGCCTGTACTCCCCTTCTTTCAACTGATCGACAAACCAGTTGTATAGTGGACGGTGAACTTCAAATTCCAAAGTGCAAATCGAATGGGTAATTCCTTCCCAATAATCGCCCTGCCCATGGGCAAAATCATACATCGGGTAAATGCACCACTTATCTCCTGTGCGATGGTGAGGCGTTTTCATGATCCGGTACAAAATAGGATCACGCATATGCATATTCGGCGATGCCATATCTATTTTTGCACGCAACACCTTTTCGCCTTCATTGAATTCGCCACCACGCATCCGCTCAAAAAGATCCAGATTTTCTTCGACCGAACGTTCCCGGTGCGGACTTTCAAATCCCGGTCGTGTTGGTGTTCCTTTTTGGGTACTGATGGTTTCAGCATCCTGATCATCTACATAGGCTTTATCCGCTTTTATTAACTTGACAGCGAACGCATATAAATTGTCAAAATAATCCGATGAGAAATACTCACGCTCTCCCCAATCAAAGCCCAGCCAACGAACATCTTTTTTGATCGATTCGACATATTCGGTTTCTTCTTTCGAGGGGTTGGTATCGTCAAATCGCAAATTGGTTATTCCTCCATATTCCTGAGCAGTTCCAAAGTTCAGACAAATTGACTTCGCGTGCCCGATATGCAAATATCCGTTTGGTTCCGGCGGGAAACGGGTATGCACCCTTCCATCATTCTTTCCTTCTTTTAATTCTTCTTCAATAATCTGGCGGATAAAATTCTTTTTTACCACCGCATCTTTTTCAGGAGTTTTCTCGCTCATAGAAGTCATCAATTAATTTAAAGAAACAAAAATATAAAATGATTCTGCACAAATGGTTTTTAGTGCCTATAAAATGAAAAAGTAGCCAAGAAAACTTAATTTTGCACCCAACAATTTACATTGAAAATCTATTTCGAATAAAATGGGACAAATTGATCTGGAAGGATTGGAATTTTATGCCTACCACGGGCACTATCCGATTGAAAAAGAAGTTGGAAATAAATTTATCGTGAATGTCAGTATCGAAACCGACTGTGAAGCTGCCGGAAAATCGGATCGATTGGAAGATGCCCTGGACTACCAAAAGGTGTATGAATTGATTAAGCGAGAAATGGCCATCACTTCTGATTTGCTCGAAAACGTCGCCACCCGTATTTTAAATCAATTGTATGCCGAGTTTTCAGTTATTGAACATGCCCGGGTAAAAATTTCGAAAATGAACCCTCCAATGGGCGGGCAAATTGAAAAAGTGAGCGTAACGCTGAACCGATAAAATACGGCTCGGCGATGGAATGGTCGGTAGTGGAGGTGATTCACTCTGTTTAAAATGAGTCCGCCAAGGCCGGGTTCTCGAAGTTGCCTGGGATCATCAATAGGAATACTCTCCTTGAAGTTATGATCCTTCAGGTGTTTGATCCATCGTTTCCTTTTCAACCATAAAAAACGTTATCGACTTTAAAAAGTAATGGCTATCCTTGATCTGATAATCAAAACTCAACTTGCTCTTCTCATTCGAACCAAATTGAAATAACACGGAAACGCGCTTCTCAATTTTCTCCTTATCCTCTTCTTCAAAACTTTCGGCAACACTTACTTTTTCGGTATCAATAGCTCCATATTGAGCCTTCACTTCATCATACTTCCTGAATAAGCTGTCAAGCTCCGAGTCAGTATAACCCAAGTGGTATTTTTTATTGAGCATCGATTCAAACCCTTGCATATCTTTCTTCTCAAACAAATCAATCATCTGAAAACACTCGTTAAGGATGACTTCATTGTCTGAACTAATATCCTGCGCATTCATATCTATCGATAAAAGCACCAGCATACAAAAAACAATTCCTCTCAGTTTTTTCATGCTCCAATTTACAAAACAAATTTGATACTCTCGCTACGCCAGTACTCCGAACTGCCTCTCGTTTGAGGGAAGCGGAAACGAAGGGTTCGCTGCCCTGAGTTTGCAACTCATTTCACTAGGTTGTTTGGACATTCACAACCCCCTGCCAGTGCTGATTTGTAATCAGCACTTCTTAACTGCGGATCTGCGATCCGCTAAACGCCTAAAACCAATACAACATCAACCAATCCCTTTTCGTCAGTATAATCCCGTGCCGAACTATATAAATAATCTTCAGGTTTTGTTTTATGACCGCGTTGTGCCGTCGTGCTTTATTTCTTTATCGACCAGCTTTTCCATGAATCTGCCCAATTTTAAGTTTCAGAATCTCCATTTTTGAGTAATAATCATCTGATTTCAAATGCTTTTCTTTGATTACTGAATCTTTCTCCTCTAAATGATGAAGCAAAATACTCATTCCATGTTTCTTTTCATGCAAATCATTTACAGTTTGCATATCACCCCAGGGGGGTACTTCGGAAGTGGGGGCCCCCACTTCCGAAGTACCCCCCCCACTTCAAAACCGAACTCGCGGAGTTCAATATAGCATTCACTCACCCCGGAGATGCGCGAGTTCGGTAAAAAGGTGAATTAAAGCAGTTCCAAACCGAACTAGTTCACCTTTGAGGTGAAATCATTCGGTAAAAAGATAAACGAAAGCGGTTTTATGCAGAACTCATTCTATTCAAAACCGAACGAAAGCGGTTCTAAGCAGAACTCATTCTGTTCCAGACCGAACGAAAGCGGTTCTAAGCCCGGCGAGTTCACCTTACACCTGTGTTTAGTTCTCTTAAACCCGGGAGCGCATAGGTGTATTTAGAAAAAGCCTGGATTAATAAGACAGAACAACTGATTCACAAAATATTTTCCATTATGGCGCATGAAGCGTTTACCACCATTCAACACCGCTTGATTGCGCCATCTCAAATGCGAATGCATTTTCCCCCAGGCGTTGCCTGGGGCTATTGTTGTATAACCCTTTCAGTAAAGAATGAGAACAAGACGTTAGATATTAGACTTTAGATCCAAGAATAAAGAGCCAAGAGGGTGAGATAGCTCAGCTGAAAGATTGCTTCGCTTTGCTACCAATGACGCAAGTGAAAAACGTGATTGAGAGGAAGGAACGACCGAAGCAATCTGTTTCGGACAATACTGGTGCAAGTCGCCAACAGATCCTGAAACAAGTTCAGGAAGACGAG
>NZ_JBSQYS010000059.1:0-18348 GCF_055140945.1 Sunxiuqinia sp. | reverse complement strand
CCGTAGATGCTGTCAGTGACCAGTTCCGAATGTTGCTTGGCAACAATGCCATTGAAACTCGCATTTTCAACAACTGGCTGACGGTTGCTTCGGCCTATGCAACCATTGCCCAAATAGTAGAGCTTCCTTTTAAATATGATACTATTATCCAGCTTTTTGTGGATATGATGGTTACACAAAACAAGGAGACGGCCCGTAACGATGATTTGGGTATCTTCTGGAAGACCGTTCAGTATTTGATTAGTTCCAATATGTTGTTTCAGGAAGGCGATTATCGAGTCGTGTATGCCGATAAAATCATGCACACTTTTAAAGAAAATGGCGAATGGAAACGAAATGAAATCATCTTCCCTAAGCCCCAAAATGTGCTCTATTTATCGGTTAGCCGGGTGTTTGGGCTATATAAATCCCAAGCTTTACGTGAAGGAGACAGACCACTACCGGATGCTACTGTTGAATACTACCTAAAAAACAGTCCTGCCTTTATCTGTGATACCAAAAAGGTTTACTTTAAGAAATTTGATGCCAAAAGCGGAATGCCAGAATACGATGAGAACGGGAATAAAAAGTTCACCTACACATCGGCTTTTGTGTTTTATCTGGATAAGCTGAATCTGAGTATCGCCGATGAAAATTTAAGCGATGAACAATGAGGCGTGAAAAAATATATAGAAGGGTTTCTGACGAAAAAGACGGAAACCCTTTCTTTTTGCTCTCGAAATCCGAATTTACCATACAAAAGTGGTTACTTTAGTTACTTTAATTACTTTAAAGAGAAATAATAATTGAATGCTAATAACTTAGACGGTATTTCTCAATTACGCAAAGTTACTTTGGGTTACTTTAAGTTACTTTGTAAAACAGCCAAAACCGATTTAGTTACTTTAAAATGGGCTTGGTTACTTTGAATGATTTGTGGTTAATGTCTCTTTAATGGATTGATAATTGGTTTTATATGTCTTTTAAAGTAACTAAAGTAACTAATGTAATAGGAATATTTAAGTAATGCTCAGCTGTTTGTTGTGAACTAAAAAAATGGAAAAAAGAGATACAAGGCGATTGAATTTTTCTATTTTTAGTCAGTTTTTGTCAAGACAAATATGGAATAGTCAAAAATGATAGGAGATAAAATCAGAGAACTTCGGGAAGAAAAAAATATCCTTTTACGCCAACTAGCTGCACAATTGGATATGGATACAGCTATGCTGAGCAAGATGGAACGAGGTGATAGATTTTTTAAAAAAGAAGATATTCAATCTTTATCAAAAATATTTAAGCAGAATGAAAAGGAATTATTAATTCTATTCCAGGTAAAGGCTACTACATTAATAGTACAGAGGTGAATGTTGACCAACGAATTTTCTTGTTGTTTGACGAGTTGAATGCGTTTAAAGAAGATGTTTATACTTCGTTTTTAAATAGTTTGGATACGAAATCAAATGTTGATATTTATTTTCATCATTTTAATTTTCAGGTTTTTAAAGATTTGATTTCCGAGGCTGCCGGCAATTATACGTCGTATGTGATTATGCCCGCTACTTTCGATCAAACCTCCGATATTATTTCGATTTTACCCAAGGATAACGTTTATATTCTGGATCGTAAAAAGGAAGATTTGGCTGAATACCCGGTTATCTATCAGGATTTTGAAGGAGATGTGTACCGAGCTCTGGAAGATGGAAAAGACTTACTTGAAAAATATCGAAAACTCGTTATGGTTTTCCCTGGAGGCAAAGAGCCTGAAGGAAGGATGATTGGATTTGAAAAATTCTGTAAGAAAAACAAGATAAAATATGAAGTCGTTCGAAGTTTGATTGATCGGACGATTGAGAAGGGAGAAGCCTATTTTGTTCCGTCAGACCGGAATTTGGTTAAGTTGGTGAAAATGGCCGATGCCAATTGTTTTAAATTAGGTGAAGATTTTGGTATTGTTTCTTTTAATGATACGATGTTGAAAGAAGTCGTTGCCGGTGGAATTACAACCATATCAACCGACTTCCAGTTAATGGGAAAAAATCTGGCCAAAATGATTTCAGACCGGTCTAAAGCTCAAATAGGTAATTCAGCGCAGTTGATCCGTAGAAAGTCTCTGTGATATGTTTTATAGCATGTGTATTGGAGGAAATACGAGAAGCAATATTCTATAGATTTGCCTACCAGTACCTACCAGTTGGAAAAAGTAAGAAATATGAAAAAATTTAATAGTCTGGATCACCCGCATAAGCGGTTAAACCCTCTAACAAACGACTGGGTGTTGGTTTCGCCCCATCGATCGAAAAGGCCCTGGCAAGGGCAAGTTGAGAAAGCAACAGTTGACGAACGCCCTAAATATGATCCCTCTTGCTATCTGTGTGCAGGGAACGAAAGGGCAGGAGGTCATAGAAATCCTGATTACAAAGGCACTTTTGTTTTTACCAACGATTTTAGTGCATTGCTGACCGATTCACCCGAAGGCGGTGTTGACGAAGGAAGCCTTTTTCAGGCGAAAAGCGAAACCGGCATTTGTAAAGTCATTTGTTTTAGTGACAATCATAGTTTGACGATTCCAGAGATGGAAGTAGCGGATATTCGCAAGGTAGTTGATGTTTGGTGTGAGCAGTTTGATGAGCTGGGCAGCACCGATTTTATAAACTATGTGCAGATCTTTGAAAACAAAGGATCTATTATGGGGTGTTCCAATCCTCATCCGCATGGGCAAGTTTGGTCTTCGTCAACCGTTCCGGTTGAGCCGGATAAAGAGTCGGTGACCCAAAAAGCCTATTTTGAGAAAAATGGAAATACACTTTTAGGTGATTATCTGAAAGTTGAATTGGAAAAGAAAGAGCGATTGATAGCTGAAAATGATCATTTTGTGGCACTGGTTCCTTATTGGGCCGTTTGGCCGTTTGAGACAATGATCATCAGCCGTCGGCCGGTTCAAAATATTCTTCAGTTAACCGATGAAGAAAAAGATGGCTTGGCAGATATTTATAAGCAACTTACTGTGAAGTACGATAATTTATTTGAGACTTCGTTTGCCTATTCAGCCGGATTACATCAGGCACCAACCGATGGCAAAGATTATCCGGAGTGGCATCTGCACATGCATTTTTATCCACCCTTATTGCGTTCGGCTGCAGTGAAAAAATTTATGGTGGGCTACGAAATGCTTGCTACACCACAACGAGACATTACAGCAGAACAGGCAGCTCAACGATTACGTGACTTATCTGACATACATTATAAAAAACAAATCAATCAATAAAAATTTGCAGACTTATGACAAAAATTAATCAATTAATTGAGAAAATAGATGGTGGAAATAATCCATTATTTCAGGAATTATACGGAACCGACAAATCAACGCTAACTGCACAAGCTGCCCGCTATGCGAGCTTGATGAGTGAATTTGAGAAGACATATGGTTCCGATGATGTTGATCTGTTTAGTTCTCCCGGGCGTACCGAAATTGGTGGAAACCACACCGATCATAACTATGGTCGTGTATTAGCAGGTGCAGTCAATTTGGACATGGCTGCTGTTGCAGCTAAAAACGGAAGCAATACCATTCGGATTAAATCAGTTGGATATCCCGAATTTCAAGTTGATCTTTCAGATTTAAGTATTGACGAATCGCAATTTTATACTTCATCGTCACTGGTAAAAGGTATTTGTGCCCGCATGAAAGAAGTGGGATACGAAATTGGTGGTTTCGATGCCTGCATTGATGGACGCGTACCAAAAGGTTCCGGCCTGAGTTCTTCTGCTTCATTTGAAGTATTGGTGGGAGCTATTGTCAATAATCTGTTTAACGACGGAAAAATGGGCGGTGTGGAAAATGCAATCATCGGACAGTGGGCTGAGAATAATTATTTCGGTAAACCTTGTGGTTTGATGGACCAAACAGCATGCTCGGTTGGTGGGCTAATTACCATCGATTTTGAAGATCCTTCGAAGCCAATTGTAAAAGAAGTGGACTTTGATTTCGTTTCTACCGGCTTTTCATTGGTCATTACCGATGTTGGTGGCGGCCATGATGATCCTGCTTCACAAGCTGAATACGCTTCATTACCAACTGAGATGAAAGCTGTTGCCGCTGAACTTGGAGCAGAAGTGTTGCGCGAAGTTACGCTGGAACAAATCGTAGATAAAATTCCTGAAATTCGTAAAAAAACAGGTGATCGTGCTATCCTTCGGGCTTACCACTTTCAAGGCGATAATCAACGTGTTGTAGATCAGGTTGCCGCGTTGGAGAACAATGATTTCGAAGCATTCCTGAAAATGGTTGTTGAATCGGGCTATAGCTCATACATGTACAATCAAAACATTTTTGACGTTGTTCATAAAGACGATCAAGTTGTGTCCTTAGGTTTGGCAATGAGCGAAATGGTGCTGAAAGGCTCAGGAGCATGGCGTGTTCACGGTGGTGGATTCGGTGGAACTATTCAGGCTTTTGTACCGCAAAACAAACTGGATGAGTACGTTAAAACACTGGAACATATTTATGGCAAAGGAAAATGTCATACCTTGTTTATCCGTGCTAAAGGAGCAGTTAAGCTAGAACTCTAGTCAGTAGAACTAACTTTAAAACTATACAAAATGAGTAAAAACAAGTATTTGTTTCCATTGATAGTCATGTCGGCCTTATTCTTTATGATCGGCTTTATGACTACCATGAACAACTCGATGATTGATTTTCTGAAAGAAGCTTTCAAATTGGATTCGCTTCCAAATGGTAAGGTATTGAAGCAATTGCCAAATTCGTTTTTTTACGGAATTTACGCCTTGTCTATTCCCATCGGTTTTCTAATTCACCGGATTGGTTATAAAAAAGGAGTGTTGTTGGGAGTCGGTTTATTAACTATCGGGGTTTTAATGTGTATTCCACTCGTCGCAATTGGATATATTCCATTTCTTTTTGGAGTAGCCGTTTTTGCATTCGGTATCGTTATTTTACAAGTGGTTGCCAATCCTTATGTGAATGCCCTCGGACCAGAAAAAACAGCTGCTAGTCGTTTGACATTGGCCAATTTCCTAAATTCGGTTGCAACTGTTATTGCTCCTATTTTTGTTTCATTACTGATCATTTCGGATACCGGAGCAATGGAACCCACTCAAGTCCAAAAGCCGTTTATCGTGTTAGCTGTCATTGCTGCGGTAATCCTGGTGCTTCTTTTCTTTATGAAACTTCCTGAAATTGAAGATGAAGATAAAGACATGGCTGTGAAGCCAAAAAAATACAAGTCGAGTGCATTTAAATATACACATGTTTGGTTAGGATCATTGGCTATTTTCTTTTACATGGGAGTAGAAATTGGCATTCCTAGTTTCTTTGCAGATTATACGAAAGAGTTGGGACTTAACTTGACAGTTGTTGAGCGTACCGATTGGCTGAAATACTACTGGGGAGGCTTAATGGTTGGACGACTTGCCGGTATTTTTATTCTACGGAAATTTACGGCACGTCAAATTCTTTCTCTCTGTGCTATTGGTGGAGCAATCTTAGTTGGTTCTTCACTTGTGCTTGGAGCAAACGCTTCACAATTGGCTCTGGTATTGTTCTTAGGAACCGGATTGTTCCACTCAATTATGTGGCCAACAATCTACAGTCTTGCTTTAGAAGATTTGGGACCGCATGCCAAGGTGGCTTCAGGTGTCATCTCAACTTCGGTTATCGGTGCTGCTGTTCTTACTCCAATGATGGGAGCAATACAGGATAATCTGGGACTGGTTGCTGCGGTTAGTACAATGTTTGTCTACTATACCTATCTGATTTTCTTTGCCACAAAAGGTTCGAAAATTAGATAGTACATACTACTCAATTAAGATGAAGGTCGGCAGTTTATTAGCCGACCTTTTTCTTTTGAATAACCTGCTTAAACCTAAACCAATCTTTTCGTATTTAATTTCTTAGGATTCTTGACTTTTTAATAAAAATGATAACTTGCCCTGCTATAAATAGGTGCAATTTATGTATGACATAATAGGTGATATACATGGGCAGGCAAGCATGTTAAAAGATCTGCTCAAATCGATGGGATATAAAGTGCAAAAAGGAGTTTACAAGCACGAATCACGAAAGGCTGTTTTTTTAGGTGACTTTATAAACCGCGGACCAGAAATTCTGGAAACCGTAAGAACAGTGAGAGCAATGGTTGAAACGGGTAATGCCCTGGCAATCCTGGGAAATCACGAGTTAAATGCAATTATTTTTGAATTGAAAGATAAGGCAGGTAAACCCTTGTTTAAGCGACTGCTGAAATACCGGATGCCTCTGACCCAAACATTCAAAGAATTTGTTCATATCCCAGACGAATATAAAAGTCATATCAAGTGGATGCGCACCCTTCCCATGTTTTTGGAACTGGATGGTATTCGGATCGTACATGCGTGTTGGGATGAGCCGAGTATTGAAATCGTTAGGGATAATTATACCGAGGGAAGATTGAAAAAGAGCGTACTCAAGCAGATTAGCAAAAATAGTAATGAAGTGTCGCAAGCTTTTTGGCAAACCTGCAAGGGGATTGACTTTAAACTTCCAAATGATTTATTAGTTTACGACGAAACCGGACAGGCTCATCGAAGATTTCGAACCAAGTGGTGGTTAAACCCAAAAGGGATGAAATTTCAGGATCTTTCGCTGGAGAGCCGATTTGATTTACCGGCGTATACCATTCCACCCGAGATTAGCGGAGAACGCATTCCTTATGGAGAAGATGAGCCAATCGTATTTTTTGGTCACTATTGCCTGAAAAATGACGATAATATTTTTACTCCAAACCTTTGTTGTCTGGATTCCTGTGTGAGCCGTAAGGGTAAATTAGCTGCCTATCGATGGTCAGGAGAAAAAAAATTGATTCCTGAAAATATTGTGAAATAGTCGATATTGTTGATAGTATATTGAAAACTAGATGGCTAAATTTTTATCGAAAATCGGTTCGAATAGTAATTCTAAATTTGGGGTGATTTTTTTAATGTTTCCTATTGCAGAGAAAAAAAGAAAGTATATATTTGCAGAGCCTTTTGAAAATAGCATTTCACAAGGGTTTTCGAGAAAAAGGTGGCGTAGTTCAGTTGGTTAGAATATCGGCCTGTCACGCCGAGGGTCGCGAGTTCGAGTCTCGTCGTCACCGCAAGAAAAAGTTCTAAAATTATTAAAATGACATTTCAAAGTGAATGAATTTCGGTTCAAACATTTCGAGAAAAAGGTGGCGTAGTTCAGTTGGTTAGAATATCGGCCTGTCACGCCGAGGGTCGCGAGTTCGAGTCTCGTCGTCACCGCATTTTAAAGCTGCTCAAATCGAGTAGCTTTTTTTGTGTCACTTTATTTGTATTATGTTTATTGGGGGTCATGGATCGGATGTTCCAGATATTCGTTTCTAAAATAATAAAGGATCAAACATTCAAGTTTGGCTTGCCTTCTGAAATTGTTGAACAATTCAATCCCATTGATGAAATCGGATTAGAAGAACCAGTTTGTTGGGTAGAGAATTTCCATTCATCCTGGTATCCTGGTAACGAACTGCAAAAAGAAGCCTTACTACAGTTGTTTAAGCTCGAAAAACAGGTAGTAGTTCTACAGACCCCAACCTTAAATACGATTAGCAATACCTACAAACTTCCGATAATTTTCAACTGATGGATGAAAATCATCCGGATTATCTTGGACGCAGCCTTTCCCAAGGCACTTGTAAAACGAGATACGATGCTTTTATCAATTTCATGAATATTCTGGAAGATTTTAGACAACGGTTGAAAGCGGAAGGAATCAGGCCTAAAAGAAGAAAAGTCCACCATAAATCCGATACTTCTTTGACTAATAACTAATTTTTTCTTGTCAATAAATCAATTGCCGATTGAGATTTCTGAAAGAGAAGTGTTTGGATTAATGTGTGAATAATGTAATCCTTAGCTAAAATTCTGTAACGTTTTTATCCATCGGTTGAATTACATTTAGACGGTACTGAACGACAGGCAAAGTCAACCCTGTTTGGACGCAAAAGAATCTGTCTAATACATAGTAATCAAATAAGGAGAAGATCATGAATACGAAAAAAATGACGACTGCAATCACAACGGGACTCTATTCCATACTGCTTCTGATATTAATTGCATGTGACACGAATGGTGGAATGATGTATGGAAATGGATCGACAGGTATGTACAATTGGAATTGGGGCTCCATATTTACTGCTTTAGCTGTCGGTTTCTTCATCGGATTTTTAGTGTTCAGGAAGAAAAAATAATCTGCACATGATTCAAGGGAAAAATGGAAAAAAAATAGTCATAAGAAAGCCGAGTTACAGTTTTTTGCCAAAATAGCATGTTTTGATACTGCATTTCACGCTACCATGCCGCGAGTAGCAAAATTATTACCAATTCCGCGTCGTTTCGAAACAAAAGGGATACAGCTATGTTAATTAATGCAAAAACATTAAAAGGATACCAATTAGATGGTAGCGAAGGCGTGGTTGGTAAGGTCAAAGAATTCTACTTTGACGACCAGCACTGGACGGTTCGCTATTTGGTTGCCGACACTGGTAACTGGCTTACGGGCAGACAAGTGTTGCTTTCCCCCTATGCGATGTTTTTAGTGAACAAAAAAGCAGAGCGCATCGGCATTAATTTGAGCAAAAAACAAGTCGAGGACAGTCCGTCTCTAGGTAGCGACAAGCCGGTATCCCGACAATTTGAAAAGACTTACTATGGATATTATGGATGGGAGCCATATTGGAGTAATTCTTATCAATGGGGAGCAAGTTCCAATTGGATACCTGGCAAAGAGGTATGGAAACTATCCGATAAAGAAGTTAAAGGCTGGGATCTTCATTTACGTAGCTCCAACGATGTGAGTGGCCATCATATTCAGGCAACGGACGGTGAAATTGGTCACGTTGTCGATTTTATCCTAGATGATGAGATGTGGGCAATTCGTTATTTAATTATTGACACCAAAAATTGGTGGGTAGGGAAAAAATATTGCTATCACCACAATGGATTGAGCGCGTGAGCTGGGACGAGTTGAAAGTATTTGTCAATCTATCCCGCGAGAGCATAAGGCAGTCTCCGGAATACTCAGAAGAAGCCATTATAACACGGGATTATGAAACCCAACTGCATCGACATTATAATCGTAATGTGTATTGGGCCGGGAGCCCAGGAGACAGTAACAGAATTGAAGAAAGATAATCAGGTTCGTTGGGATTTTAATTAGATAAAATGAATAAATATCGTATTTCTTTTTTTGATCTACCCCTAAATCCCCTTCAGGGGTTGGGGGTGAAAAATACGAGATTAAACAGTTCTCATTACTTAATCGCGACAAATGCCAGGTTATTTCAGCAAATAAAGGGCCAGGTGCAGTTTCCCTTTTCTATGATGAAATCGGGATTACGTTCATTGGACAACTGTAAAAAATTTTAGAAAATGAAAACAAAAGAAAATACATACAAGAGCAAGGTTTCAAAAACCAAAGAGAAGAAAATAAAGAATAAACCGCTTTCAAAGGCGCTTTTAAAGAAAATAGATGCTTACTGGCGTGCTGCAAACTATTTGTCAGTTGGACAACTCTATCTGCGCGACAATCCCTTGCTTCGAAAGCCATTGACGCTCTCACATGTGAAATCAATGCTGCTGGGGCATTGGGGAACAACTCCCGGGCAGAACTTTATTTATGTGCATTTAAACCGGGTCATCAAAAAGTATGATCTGGATATGATCTATATTTCCGGCCCCGGTCATGGAGGCCCGGCACTGGTCGGCAACACTTATCTCGAAGGCACCTACAGCGAAGTTTATCCGGAAATCACCCAAGATGAGGCTGGGTTAAAAAAATTGTTCACCCAGTTTTCTTTTCCGGGAGGAATCCCGAGCCATGTCTCTCCTGAATGCCCGGGATCGATACACGAAGGCGGCGAACTGGGCTACTCGCTCAGTCATGCTTTTGGGGCTGTGTTCGACAATCCGGAACTGGTCGTTGCCTGTGTTGTTGGTGATGGCGAGGCTGAAACAGGCCCGCTGGCCACGGCCTGGCATTCCAACAAGTTTTTAAACCCAATCACCGATGGAGCAGTGTTGCCCATTCTGCACCTCAATGGTTATAAAATAGCCAACCCAACGGTGTTAGCTCGCATTCCACAGAAAGAACTGAAACAATTACTGCTTGGATATGGGTGGAAGCCATACTTTGTTGAAGGTGATGAACCGGAAAAAATGCATCAGCTCATGGCCTCGGTATTGGAAAAAGCCATCATGGAAATCAAACAAATCCAAGGTCAGGCCCGGGATAGAAATGAAGCAGAAAGGCCACGTTGGCCGATGATCGTCCTCAAGTCTCCGAAAGGTTGGACAGGTCCCAAAGAAGTCGATGGCGTAAAAATAGAGGGTACTTTTCGTGCGCACCAAATTCCGCTTCTGGTTGATTCGAATCATCCTACCCATCTGAAGCTTCTGGGAAAATGGATGAAAAGCTACAAGCCTGAACAATTATTCGATGACCAGGGATGCCTGCTTCCTGAACTGGCCGAGCTTGCACCAACCGGTGATCGACGCATGGGGGCAAATCCCAATGCCAACGGTGGTCTGCTGCTTCAGGATTTGAATATGCCTGACTTTCGAAAATTCGCTGTTGAGGTTCCTTCGCCGGGATCTGTTGAAGCCGCCGACACTTATGAGTTAGGTGAGTTCCTTCGCGAAGTGATCAAGCTGAATAAAGAGCAACGAAATTTCAGGATTTTTGGTCCCGACGAAACACTCTCGAACCGGTTGAACGCTGTTTTTGAAGTTGCCAACCGACAGTGGGAAGCCAAAACAAAAAAGAACGACCAATACCTTGCTGCCGATGGGCGGGTGATGGAAGTACTGAGCGAGCACCAGTGTGAAGGATGGCTCGAAGGTTACCTGCTTACCGGAAGGCACGGACTATTTAATTGCTACGAGGCATTTATCCATATCATCGATTCGATGTTTAATCAGCATGCCAAGTGGCTGAAGGTTAGTGCCGGATTGCCCTGGAGAAAGAAAATTGCATCGCTTAACTATCTGCTTGCTTCCCACGTTTGGCAGCAGGCACATAATGGTTTTACACATCAGGATCCGGGTTTTATCGATCATGTGGTAAATAAAAAAGCATCAGTTGTCCGTGTTTATCTGCCACCCGATGCCAACTGTTTATTGTCGGTTTGGGATCATTGTCTGCGAAGCCGTCATTATGTGAATGTGGTGATTGCCGGAAAATATCAGGCACCACAGTGGTTAACCATGGAAGAAGCGGTCGAGCACTGTACACAAGGAATTGGTGTCTGGAAGTGGGCCAGCAACGATCAGGGCGGAGAGCCGGATGTGGTGATGGCCAGCTGCGGCGATGTACCCACACTCGAATCGTTGGCTGCAGTATCCATCCTTCGCGAACATTTGCCCGATTTAAAAATCAGGGTAGTCAATGTGGTCGATTTGATGAAACTTCAACCAGATACGGAACATCCACACGGACTTTCGGACAAGGACTTTGATGCCTTGTTTACCAAAGACAAACCAATTGTTTTCGCATTTCACGGTTATCCATGGCTGGTTCATCGGATGACCTATAAGCGAACGAACCATGCAAACATGCATGTCCGTGGCTACAAGGAAGAAGGTACCATTACGACCTACTTCGATATGACCGTTTTAAATAATCTTGATCGGTTCGACTTGGTACTGGATGTGATCAATCGCTTGCCGAAATTGGGCAATGAAGGATCTAAGCTTAAAAAATTGATGAAAGACAAACTCATCAAGCACAAAAAACACATTGATACATATGGTCAGGATATGCCGGAAATACGAAACTGGAAATGGAATAATCCTAAATGAAATAAGCTCATGATGAAATCTAAAAGTACAACAAAAGACTTTCCTATCGTTTGTGTGGGAGGTTCTGCAGGAGGTCTCGATGCCTATATCCGCTTGTTGAAAAATCTGCCAGCAGATATGGGGGTGGCGATTGTCATCGTTAATCACCTGAGAACTGTGGCCACCATGTTGCATGAGATCCTTCCGCACCATACTGAAATGCCAGTTGAACTGATCACGGAAAAATTAGACATCGAGCCCAACCATGTATTTATTATCCCCGAAAAGCGTGATCTGCATGTTTTGAACGGAGAATTTAGACTAAAACCGATATCAAAACCCAGGGGATGGCCCGACGTAATTACTGTTTTTATGAAATCCCTGACAGACAACTGGGATGGCAAACTAATCACCATTATTGTTTCCGGTTACGATGGTGATGGAGCAGAAGCGCTACGTGGAATAAAAGAGGTGGGCGGAACAACCATTGCACAAAAACCCGACACTGCCGGACAACCCGATATGCCTGAGAGCGCAATCGAAAGCGGGTGGATCGATTTTGTTCTTTCTCCTGAAAAAATCGCACATAAAATTTTACAAATTGCCCATGCAGAAAAGAAAATAAGCAATAAGGATTGAATGACTATCTGTATGATTGCATATCTAGCGAGATACAGTAAATAGCCGACTGTAAATCCAGACCTTTGGATAAGAGATTAATCTGTTAACAAGATAAAATGAATGTATCGTTTCAAAAGCTGTTTTACGCTATAGCTACCGCTTTTTTGCTATTTGCAATACTGATTTTTGCGAAACCAATTCTCATTCCTCTAAGTACTGCTTTGCTTATTTCATTCATACTGCTTCCGTTGGCAAAGAAGTTTGAGAAATGGAAAATTGGTAATACTCTTGCCGCTTTTCTCTCCATTTTCGCTGTGATTTTAATAATTGGGGGAGTTACTTACTTTTTTTCAACTCAAATTATTAATGTAGCGCAAGAATTCACTCATTTTAAGGATAAAATTATCCGGGCTTTTGCCGATGTTTCGCTATTTATTAATAACCATGTGAGTTTTATGGAAAACCTGGAAAAGGGTGAGCTTTTTAACCGCATGAAAGTTTTACTTAATGACTCAACAGGGTTTTTAGTTAGTAAAACAGTTAGCAATACAGCAACTTTTATGGCCGGACTGCTGGCAACAATTGTATTTACTTTTCTATTGCTTATATACAGAGATGGATTGACAAAGGCGTTTCTGGCTTTTTCGCCCGAGGATAATCGCGAAAGGGTATTAAGAATGTTTAAATCGGTTCAGCAGGTTGGACAAAAATACCTGTTTGGTATGATAATTCTTACGGTTGTAATAGGATTAGCCAACAGTATTGGACTGTTGATTCTCGGCATCGACAATCCTTTCCTCTTCGGATTTTTAGGTGCTGCACTGGCTATCATACCATACATCGGGACAACAATGGGAGCTGTCATTCCTGTAATTTATGCTTTTGTTTCTTACGATTCGATTTGGACAGCAGTGGCAGTTGCCATTTTATTTTGGGCTGTTCAAGTGGTTTCCGATAATTTTCTCACTCCAAGAATTGTGGGGGGCAGCCTAAAAATCAATGCTTTAACGGCTATACTCAGTTTGTTTGTTGGCGCTGCCGTTTGGGGACTGGCCGGGATGATTTTGTTTTTGCCCTTTGCCGCCATGTTAAAGGTTGTTTGTGAAGAGTTTGAAGAGCTCAAACCAATTGCACTGATCATTGGCGAGAAAAATAAAAAAGTGGGCGATGGCAGTGAATTATTTTTAGTCAGATGGTGGGGAAAAATAAAACACAGGTTTTCGGGATAAACTCTTCAAGGGAAATGTGTGATTTATGTAAGTTTTTATCAAAGTTATGTAACACTTCTCAGTTTAAATGTGCTGAACTTTGATCTAATATTTACCATTAGAAATTCACTTTTTAAAACAAAATTATTATGGCAGAAATTAAGATTGAACAGAAAAAACAGAATTGGCCGTGGATTATCGTGGGCATTGTTGTTGCTGCAATACTTATATATTTTGTAGCATTTCGTGATAACGATAACGACAACACGATGGAGGAAGTAACTGAAACAAACTATGTTTCCAAGGTGAATGAATCCGACCTTTTGGGTGTGAAAGAAAATAACAGCACCGTGGCTGCTTATGTAAGTTTTGTGGAAAACGATACCGCCCGTATGAGCCTGGATCATGCTTATACAAATGAAGCGCTTGTAAAATTAATGGCTGCAACAAATGCCATGGCCGATGAAATTGGTTATGATATTCAGGCAGATTTGGACAAGTTAGAAGAATCAGCTAAGCTGATTGACAATGAACCTTTTGAAACCTCACATGCCAAAAATATCAGAAATGCGACTGATAACTCTACCACGGCATTGCAAAATATGCAAAGGGCTAAATATCCGGGTTTAACATCTGAGGTAGATGAATTAAAAAGTGCATCAGCATCAATTAATCCGAAGACACTTACACTCGATCAGAAAGATGCAGTGAAGAATTACTTTGTAAAGGCTTCTGACCTTCTTCAAAAAATGAATTAGTTAATCTTTAAAAATCAAAATGATGACAGATACAGATAAAAATCTTTTTAACCTGGATGAATTATCCGGTTATAAAGTGGCCGAAGATTACAACGATGTAAGGGGCTGGAATGTAAAAGATGCAAATAACCGTACCGTTGGAAAGGTGGATCATTTGCTGGTAAATAAAATAGCCGAACGTGTGGTTTACCTTGATGTTGAAGTAGATACTGTCTTGATTGAGGAAGGGTATAATACCTATCAAGATCGGGTAAGTGCCGGTGTTCATGAATTTTTAAACAAGGAAGGGGAAAATCACCTGATTATTCCTATCGGAATGGCAATTATTGATGAGGAGAACAAACTGGTGACTACTGGCCAAATTGATAGTTCGACTTTTGCTAAAGCTAAACGATTCAAAAAAGAAGATGTTATAGATTTTGCATACGAATTAAATACAATCCGCCATTACAGGCGAGATAAAACTATTCACAGTTCGAATAATGTTGATGGATTTTATGAACGTGAAGAGTTTAACAATGGTTTTCAAAAAAGAGATTTAGAATAAAATACCATGGAATTACTTACAAAAGAATTGATTCAGGAGCTCCTGTCAGCAGATCAGGCTCCTTGTCTTTCACTTTATATGCCTACGCACCAAAAACATCCTGAGAATCTTCAGGACAGCATTCTTTTTAAAAATCTTGTTCAGCAAATGGAGGAATCGCTGATGCAGAAATATTCAGCCGCCGAAGTGAAAAAACATCTTGAACCTGTAAATGCCCTTGTTGACGACAATGATGTTTGGAATCACACATTAGAAGGACTGGCTGTTTTTAGTGCAAAAGGAACGTTTAAAGTTGTCGGATTGCATAAACCGGTTGAGGAATTGGCAATGGTGGCCGACAGTTTCCATACCAAACCACTGCGCCAATATATACAATCGGTTGACAACTATCACGTTTTGTGCTTAACACTTCATGACATCCGTCTTTTTGAAGGCAACCGTCACTCACTTACTAAGGTTAAGCTCACTGCTGATATTCCAAAAACCATAACTGAAGCGCTTGGTGATGAATTGACAGACAGCCATTCAACTGTTGCATCTTATGGTGGTTCCGGAGGAGAAAGTTCGCCGATGCACCACGGTCAGGGCGGTAATAAAGAGGAAACTGAAAAAGACGCTGAACGGTTTTTCCGTATGGTTGCGGATGCAATTTATGAACACTATTCGAAACCTTCAGGCTGGCCTCTTATACTGGCCGCATTGCCCGAACACCACAGCCTTTTTCATAAGGTAAACAAAAATCCTTTGTTGTTATCGAAAGGAATTTCAATAAATCCTTCGTCCGTTTCACCAGAAAAACTGGCAACTATGGCCTGGAAAACAATGGAACCCGAATATAAACTGAAACTTGACCGCCTGGTTGCCCGGTTTGAACAGGCAAGGGCAAATGGCAAAGGCAGCGACGACTACAAGGAAGTTGCTGTTGCGGCAGTTGAAGGACGGGTTGATACGCTGATTGTTGAAGCCGACCGGATTATTGCAGTCAGGGTAACTAATCTGGTGACGGGAAATACACAGAAAAAAGATTTGACAAATCCGAGAGTAGATGACCTGCTAGATGATTTGGGTGAACTGGTAACAAAAATGGGTGGGCAGGTGATGGTTATCCCAACCGATAAAATGCCTTCTGAAACAGGGCTGGCAGCAATATTTCGTTATTAATTTAAAAAATAAAATGCAAATACAATTTAATACAGATAAAAATGTAATCGGAAGCGAAGATCTTATAGCTTCCTCAACTTCCTTAATATCAGGAGAACTAAGCAGATTCAGCGATCAGATAACCCGGTTAGAGATTCACCTCTCTGACGACGATGGCAACAAAGACGGGTTTAACGATAAGCGTTGTATGGTGGAAGCCCGGCTTGCAGGGATGAAGCCAATAGCTGTCACTGACCACGCAAACTCCCCTGAACAGGCTGTTTTGGGCGCAATAGACAAATTGAAAACTTCTTTGGAAAAGATAACCGGACGTTTGAAAGATTCATAACTCAGAAAATGTGGTTTTCCAAATCAATAGAAGAAGTCCTTAAAGAAATTAATGTTGATGATTCGTCGGGGCTTTCAGAAAAGGAAGCAAAAGTAAGGCTTGAAAAATACGGTGCGAATCAATTGCTTTCGAAAAAGAAAAAGAACATCTTCCAACTGTTTGTTGCACAGCTCCAGGAATGGCTTATTTATATTTTATTTGCAGCAGTGGTTGTTACCCTTGTTATGGGTGAATACGTCGATGCTTCCATTATCATCCTTGTCATTATAACCAATGCTGTTCTTGGTGTAATTCAGGAAGTGAAAGCCGGAAAGGCCATTGAGGCGCTTCAGAAAATGTCGTTTCCAAAAGCGCTTGTGCGCCGAAACGGTGAGGTGAAAGAGATAAATTCACACAAAGTTGTCCCTGGCGATATTCTGATTCTTGATGCCGGACGTTTCATCTCCGCAGATATTCGTTTAATTGAGTCTGCAGATCTTCAGATAGAAGAATCGGCGCTCACCGGCGAGTCTGTTCCATCCGATAAAGATGCATCACAAATTCACAGTGATCTTAAAACTCCGTTAGGTGATCGCAGGAATATGGCTTTTATGTCGACCCTTGTAACTCGTGGAAGGGCAGTTGGAATTGTTGTTGAAACCGGTATGAAAACTGAAGTTGGTAAAATCGCCCATCTCATCAATACCGAAAAAAAGGAGAAAACTCCTTTGGAAATCAGGTTGGATAAGTTGGGGAAAACGCTTGGAATGTTTGCCATTGCAATCTGTGTTGTCATTTTTGTTATTGTATTAATTCAGGGGCGCGATTTGGCCGATATGTTTATTTTATCGGTTTCGCTGGCAGTGGCCGCCATTCCTGAAGGGCTTGCAGCCATTGTAGCAGTGGTACTTTCCATTGGCGTTACCGGTATGTCGAAGAAAAAGGCAGTTATTAAGAAATTACCTGCTGTTGAAACACTTGGCTCGGTCAATATTATCTGTTCCGACAAAACGGGTACACTTACCCAAAACAAAATGACAGTAAAAACATATTTCAACCTGGAGGATGAAATAACTGTCGAACGTAATTCAAAAAACAGCGCTACCGAAGATGCAAAATTGCTTGCCAAAGCCATGATTCTTTGCTCAGATGCAACATACGAAAACGGGCACGGAACGGGCGATCCAACAGAAATTGCATTGTTGCTTCTGGGAGATGATTTGGGAATCGACAGAAAAAAAATAGTTGTTCAAGCCAGCCGTGCCAGCGAGTTTTCTTTCGATTCCGACCGAAAATTAATGTCAACGCTCAACGAAGAAAACGAAAAATTTACTGTTTATACAAAAGGAGCCATTGGTAATTTGATCAAAATTTCAACACAGGTTTTGGAAAAAGGGATAGTAATTCCGATTACCGAAGAACACATAAAAAGGTACCTTGATGCAACGGAAAAAATGTCGGACAATGCACTCCGTACGCTTGGCGTGGCTTATAAACCGGTTGATTCCATTATTGAAGGCGCTGAAATGGAGAAAGACCTTATTTTACTCGGGCTTGTAGGAATGATTGACCCTCCCCGACCAGAAGTGAAGGAATCCATTCAAAAAGCAAAACTGGCCGGTATTACTACCATCATGATTACCGGCGACCATAAAAATACCGCTTTCGCCATTGCCCGCGAACTGGGGATGGTTGACTCAATTGATCAGGCCATCACCGGCGGAGAGCTGGATGCCTTTTCGGATGAAGAACTCGCCGAAAAGATTGTGGAGTATCGCGTATTTGCGCGTGTTTCGCCCGAGCATAAAGTAAAAATTGTGCATGCTCTCAAGTCGCACGATAATATTGTTTCCATGACCGGTGACGGGGTAAACGACGCCCCCTCGCTCAATGCTGCCGATATTGGCGTGGCAATGGGAATAACCGGTACCGATG
>NZ_JBSQYS010000058.1:0-19669 GCF_055140945.1 Sunxiuqinia sp. | reverse complement strand
TGAAGAATGAAGATTAAATTTTTTGTATAATTGCAGCATCTCCCAAAGTGGCACGGTTTAAACCGAAAAGTGTGGCACGGTCAGACCGAAATCGCCAGGGGTAAGGGGATTGCAAATCCCGTGTTAAATGGTCAGGATTGCAAATCCTGACCAGCCGGTTCTTGCCACAACCATTTAAATTCTTACTTTTGAATCGTATTGAATACAAAACGATGGATTGAAAATGGCGAAGGATATCAGATGGCAACAGCGACTGCAAAATTACGGGAATGCGCTAAAGCAACTGGAAAACGCGGTGAGGCTCGCACAGGCGAAAGAACTGAGCGAACTGGAAAAACAGGGTTTGATTCAGGCTTTTGAATTTACGCACGAACTGGCCTGGAATGTAATGAAGGATTATGCCCATTTTCAGGGTAATTCGCTACTGGCCGGTTCACGTGATGCCACACGCGAAGCTTTTGCCCAGAACCTGATTGCTGATGGAGCAGGATGGATGGAGATGATTAAAAGCCGGAATCAAAGCTCGCACACCTATAACCTGGAAATTGCGGAAGACCTTGTTGAAAAAATCGTCGATCGCTATTTCAATCTGTTTAAAGCTTTCGAATCGGTGATGATTGAAAAAAGAGAAGGTACTCAATCCGGATTATTCTGAGCCATGCCTTACGGATTAAACGACACCGAGATACAACTGATCCGGAAGGTGCTGGAGCAATACCCGGAGGTGAAGCAGGCCATCCTGTATGGCTCTCGGGCTAAAGGTAACTACCGGCCGGCTTCCGATATCGATTTAACTTTAGTGGGAATGGAACTGACACTCACTCATTTGCTGGAAATTGAAAACCAGCTAGACGACTTGTTGTTGCCCTATAAAATCGACCTGTCTTTGTTTTCCGCTATCGAAAACCCGGCCCTGCTGGAGCATATCAAGCGTGTTGGGCTTGTGTTTTATGAACAAGTTAACGGGTGGCGTGGTTTTTAGCCGCGCATTTTTATTTGCGTTGACGCCGCCAGAGCCTGGATGCTGGATGACCTTCGAATGAGTTGACGCAGATGGCGCGGGTTGGGTCTGATGCGGTTTACAGTTTCAGGTTTCAGGTTTCAGGTTTCAGGTTTCAGGTTTCAGGTTTCAAGTATCAAGTTTCAAGTTGTTGGAGATAGAAAGAATTGGACGCAGATGGCGCGGATTGGTTATGATTTTTTAGGATGGGGAGGGGTTGTCGCGGTTTCCGAACCGCGATTGAAAGAGCTGTTGAATCCTGACCAGCTGGGGCTATGCTCCATCCCGAAAAGTCGGGATTAGTTCCACTACCACCTTTCAGAGCGTTTCACTACTGAAAGCCGAGTGTCACTGAATCGCAGACTCTTGCGATAAATGTTTTTTTGTGCAAGAATTTCCATGTTCATAATATGTTTTGTGCAAGGATCCGCGAGACGACGTAGTAGGCGCGGCGGTCTCATTATAGTCCCTATGTAAAATATCTGGAATGTTTTTCTTAGCCCCATTGGGGCTGTAATACGTTGTTTTTCTTTTGTTCTAAGAAAGATATGTGATAGCGTCTCGCGCCAAAAGGGAAGTTGCGGGGAATAATATTAAGGAAAATACTTATAAATATCAGATCGATGGTCAAATGTTGCCAGTATCACTTTTCCATTCTCCAGAGCTATTCCTATGCGATAATCACCTATTCGTATCCGATAAAAATTTTTGTGTCCCTTTAACTTTTTCAGATTTTTTATTTCAGTGAGATTTTGGGCTTTCTGAATAGTACTGATTGTTTTTGATAAATTGCTGCGGATTTTTTTATCATGGCATTTAGCAACCTGTTTCCCAAATTTTTTAGTGAATTCAATTTGCATGCTTATTTATCGTCATTTTCCAGCGATGAAAGGAATTCATTTTTTTCTTCTTCAACCATTAAGCCAGATTCTAATCCTTCTTTGATGGAATAATACAATCCTAATTCTTCTGCTTCATCCTCAGATATTTTCTTTGCTGAAAAATTTAATTTTTTTGCCAGTTCCAAAAGCAGTTTAGCATTTGATTTAGAATCACCTTTTAATATAATTGTCTCCATCTTTTTTATTTCAAAATTACAATATAATACCTGTATTACAAAAACTCAATTTAGCACGAAATGTTTTCTTAGCCCCATCAGCGAACCACTTCGCGATTTTTACCGGGACAGGCTGTTACCGCTTCGCTCAAACGAGTGGTCGTTCGGGTAATGGGATTACAAATCCCGTGTTAAATGGTCAGGATTGCAAATCCTGACCAGCCGGGGTGTGGCGGTTTTTAATCGCCAATTATTTGTTTGCTGATGTTGGGGCGTTGCCCCAAACCCCAACTACTTTTTTGTCTTGATCCCAAAAAGTATTCAAAAAAAATCAAGTCAAAGTTGTCTTTCCAGACGGGACCTGATTTTTGTCTCTTAAGAAACATCACTTTCTGTTTCTTTCTCATATAGCATTTTTTTAATGTGGTAACTTGACACAAAAAACAGGAAAAAAAGTCAAGGCTGACGATGCTTTTGAAAGAAAACTAACGGGTCAGTCACTGCCCGAAAACCAAACTCCTCCTTTCAGTCGTCAAACAGGGTTTTCTTAGCGAGGGCCCTCGCTGTTTCCTTCCCTTGTTTTCTAGTTCAAAATCTTCGTAGGCCAATCTTTTCGCCTGATGGCGAATTTGGGGAGTTGGCTGTCCCAGGCGATAGACCGTCATTGGCAACGCAGTGAAGCAATCTTTCAGCGGGTTGCTCTGCCTTTCTGGTCATCCAATTATCTGAATATCCGATTATCTATTAATCTTGTTTCAGGATCTTTCAGCGGGTTGCTCACTGCGATTTGAATTTTCTTCTTTACCCGGAACGGGTTATACTATAATAGCCCCGGGCAACGCCTGGGGTAAAATGCGTTAGTAGTTGAAATGGCGCAATCAATGGGTGTTGAAATGTGTATTGGTTTCATGCGCCACAATGGAAAACGTCAAATAGGAGCGGATTATAAATTTCATGGTGGGAAGATCCGGATTGCAAATCCACTCAGCATGGGTAATGGGATTACAAATCCCAGGTTAAATGGTCAGGTCAGGATTGCAAATCCGTACCAGCGGGTGTCGAAGATCAGTACGTCGGGTATGTTTGTTTGTATAATTTGCATTGTTTTGTGAATTGTTAACGTATTAATTTTCCCGGAGGGAATTCAGCTCCATAGCAAGAATGCTTTTCTCGAATTAAATTCACCAGAGGTGATAAATAACTAATCAATTGCTTGAAAAATATATCTTTCGTCGTGGTCGATTTCGAAGCGTTTAAGAAATTCAAGGTATTCTTCCCTAAAGCTTCTGGTTTTATGGTGTGCTTCTTGTCGTTCAATATAGGCGATAATACCAGGTAGTTGAGATTTTCCATAGCTAAATGCTCCAAACCCTTCCTGCCAGGAAAACTTTCCCGCACTCAACTTTTGATTATTGATCCACAAAGACGAACTGCGTTTAACCTCATACATTAGCTTTGAAGGAGATTGGGTTGGATTCATGCTAATCAGGATGTGTAGGTGATCTTCCATTCCATTGATTGCATATACCTTATGTCCTTGATTCGAAATAATGGCAATGAGGTAATTGTATAATTCATTTTGCCATCTCTTTTTTATCAGGGATAGTCTGTTTTGTACGGCAAAGACAAAATGCAGGTAAATTTGAGAATAGGTATTAGCCATTTTGTTTTGTGTTTATCCCATGACGGGGAATTTTTATTAATTATAAACCGTAATCTTTCTATTGAGCTTGAAGCCCTACGGGCTATTTGTCAATTATTTAACCGCTTTTCGTGTTTGTCCCCTAATGGGGATTTTTTATTAATTATAAACCGCGATCTTTCTATTGAGCTTCAAACCCTACGGGCTATATAATGATTACTTAGCCAGCTTCAGCAGGTACTGCCCATATTCGTTTTTCTTTAAGGGCTCGGCGAGTTTTAGCAATTGGTCCTTATTGATGTAGCCCATCGCGTAGGCAATTTCTTCAATGCAGGCAATTTTCAATCCCTGGCGGGTTTCCACGGTTTCGATAAAGGTACTGGCATCGAGGAACGACTTGTGGGTACCGGTATCGAGCCAGGCATAGCCCCGGCCCATTAATTCTACCTTTAGTCGTTTTTCATCGAGGTAATGCTGATTGACGGTTGTGATTTCGTATTCGCCGCGGGCAGAAGGCTGAATTTCGTTGGCGACTTTGACCACATCGTTGGTGTAGAAGTACAAACCCACCACGGCATAGTTGGAAGCCGGCTTTTCGGGTTTTTCTTCGATGGATGTCACGTTTCCGTTTTGATCGAAGGTGGCCACGCCATAGCGTTCGGGATCGTTCACATAGTACCCGAAGACCGTTGGTTTCTTTTCCTGTTCCACGTTGTGCCGGGCCTGCTTTAGCAAGTCGGTAAAGCCATGTCCATAAAAAATGTTGTCGCCCAGAACCATACAAACATTATCGTTGCCGATGAATTCGGCTCCCAGCGTGAATGCCTGTGCCAGGCCATCGGGGCTTGGTTGAACCTTGTAGCTCAGTGTTAAGCCAAGTTCTTCTCCGCTTCCCAGCAACTTTTCAAAGTTGGGCAGATCTTCGTAGGTTGAGATGATAAGGATTTCGCGGATGCCGGCCAACATCAATACCGACAAAGGGTAATAGATCATGGGTTTGTCGTAGATCGGCAACAGTTGCTTTGAAATTCCCTTGGTAATGGGGTAGAGTCGTGTGCCGGATCCTCCGGCTAAGATGATTCCTTTCATAAAGTATATTTTTTGCTCTTGAAAACTGGTTAAACTTGTTGTTTCTTGATTTGTTCAATGCATTCTTTCAGGGCGGCTTGCCAATGACGAATGGCGATCTTGAAGTCTTCTTTGATGGTTGTTTTATCCATAACACTGAATGAGGGCCGTTTGGCTGGCAGTGGATATGCTGATGTTGGAATGGGGCTTATTTGGCAAGAGGTCCCCGATAGGTCTTGGATGGCGACGGCGAAATCATACCAGGAGGCTACTCCTTCATTTGAAAAATGATAGGTGTTGTTTTTAGCATGCCCAACCTTAGGGTTTCCCAGAATTTCAAGAATGGCTTTGGCCAAGTCACCAGCATAGGTTGGCGTACCGACCTGATCAACAACGATGCCTAACTGTTCTCTTTCGTTGCACAACCGTTGGATGGTTTTGACAAAATTGTTGCCGTAGGAAGAATAAAGCCAGGAAGTCCGGATGATCAGATGACTGGGATTGTGCTGCCGGATTTGCTTTTCACCGGCCCATTTTGTTTTGCCATACACACTGAGCGGATTACAGATATCGTGAATCTGATAAGGGATGGACTTGTTTCCGTCAAATACAAAGTCAGTTGAGATATGAATCAGCAACAGGCCGTTGCTTTTCGCTATTTGCGCCAGTATTCCAGGACCCTCGCTGTTCACCTTTTGCGCCAACGGAATGTCTGTTTCTGCCTTATCAACATTGGTATAGGCCGCACAGTTAATGATGGTGTCAATTTGCTTGTCTTTGACCAATTGTTGAACAGATTCACTATTGCAGATATCTAACTCCGGGAGGTCGCTGAACTGAAAATTCCAGTTTGGGTAATGTGGAATTAACGCTTTTAGTTCACTTCCGAGTTGGCCGTTTGAGCCAGTGACGAGTATGTTTTTCATGGTATTGTTGCGTTAAGGGATTAAGAATGCCGTGAAGTAATCAGTCTGCTTAGTCGTGATATTGTTCTTCGTAGTATTTCTGGTAGTCGCCACTGGTGACATTATTCATCCATTCTTCGTTGGCGAGGTACCAGCTGATGGTTTTTTCCAGTCCTTCTTCAAACTGAAGGATGGGCACCCAACTCAATTCTTTTTGCAGCTTGGTGCTGTCAATGGCGTAGCGCAGATCATGTCTGGCGCGATCTTTTACGTAGGTAATCAGTTTTGCTGAAGTGCCTGCCTCACGACCCAGCTTACGATCCATAATGGCGCACATCAGTTTGATCAGGTGTGGATGGCATATCCACACCAGCGGGGTGAGCCGGACAAATGGGATTGCAAATCCCTGGTTAGTGGGTCAGGATTGCAAATCCTGACCAGCCGGGGTCGTTAGGGTAAGGGGATTGCAAATCCCGTGTTAAATGGTCAGGATTGCAAATCCTGACCAGCCGGTGTTATTCTCAATGCTTCTTTGTCCTTATGCCGGACGGGCACATCCTTTTCCATTCGATGAAAAGGATGCAAAAATCTTGTCAAAGTTATCCTTCTCCCCGCGTCACGATTTTTTCTTTCCGGCGCACTGGCCGGGATACCCGCCAAAAATCCTTCCCTCCAACGCCGGCCCGGGCTACTTTGACTGGCCTTCGCGCTTTTCGCCTGATGGCGAAGTGGGGGAGTTTTTTTTTCTTTACCCGGAACGGGTTATACTATAATAGCCCCGGGCAACGCCCGGGGGAAAATGCGTTAGTAGTTGAAATGGCGCAATCACTAGGTGTTGAAATGTGTATTGGTTTCATGCGCCACAATGGAAAACGTCAAATAGGAGCGGATTATAAATTTCATGGTGGGAAGATGCTGATTGCAAATCCACTCAGCATGGGTAATGGGATTACAAATCCCGTGTTAAATGGTCAGGATTGCAAATCCTGACCAGCCGGGGCTTAGGCTTGGTGGTTATTTATTGGGTCTGGTGGTTTCCGAAACGCCTGTTGTTGTTTGCTGACGTTGGGGCGTTGCCCCAAGCCCCAAATACTTTTTTGTCTTGATCCCAAAAAGTATTCAAAAAAAATCAAGTCAAAGTTATCCTTCCACGCGCGTCAGGATTTTTTCTTTCCGGCACACGACCCGGGGTACCCGCCAAAAATCCTTCCCTCCACCGCCGGCTCGGGCTACTTTGACAGACCATCGCGCTTTTCGCCTGATGGCGAAGTTGGGGAGTTTTTTTTCTTTACCCTGAAGGGGTTATACTATAATAGCCCCGGGCAACGCCCGGGGGAAAATGCGTTAGTAGTTGAAATGGCGCAATCAATGGGTGTTGAAATGTGTACTGGTTTCATGCGCCACAATGGAAAACGTCAAATAGGAGCGGATTATAAATTTCATGGTGGGAAGATGCTGATTGCAAATTCACTCAGCATGGGTAATGGGATTACAAATCCCGTGTTAAATGGTCAGGATTGCAAATCCTGACCAGCCGGGGGGATCCGGATTTCCACATTAGCCGGGATATTCTTTAAAAATTCAATTTAAGCAATTGTTGTCAAAAACTGGTTGTTATGCCTGTAAGAGGGAATTGTACAGCTCAATGGTTTTCTCCGCCATTTTGTGTTTCTCAAAAATAGAGCAATATCGCTCTAAAGCATTCTTAGAAAATTTATCCTTTTTTTCTGAATCATTAGTAATTTCAATGATGGCTTTTGCTAGTGCGTGGGAGCTTTTGGGCTCAACCACAATCCCAGTTTTATTGTTTTGATTAACCCATGGGGCTCCAGACCCTGAAATATTCGTTGAGACGATCGGGCAGCCGAATGACATTGCCTCGATCAAAACAACCCCAAAGGCTTCCGATCTTTCAGTCGAGGAGAGGCAATATATATCTGCGCGCCTATAATATTCTCCTAATTGTTCAAAGGGAATCCTTCCGAGTAGGAAGACTTTGTTTTCAAGTTTATATTTTGCAATTTGTTCCTGCAGTTTATTCTTTAATAATCCTGTGCCTCCAATCAGTATGATGAAATCTTCTGGCAATTCCTTTGCTGCATCAATTAAATATTCAAACCCTTTATAATAGATTAGTCGCCCCATACTGAAAATGACTTTTTTGTTTTTATATTGATGTCTTAACTTATATCTAAATTTTTCATCGGTAATAAATTCACTGTTTGAAATTCCTATTGGAATAATTGTGCATTTTTCTTTATAAGGTTTTAAATCTTCAGAGCCTTCTAAGTAATTCGGAGATGTTACAATAATTTTATCGGCTCTTTGCAAAAGTTTGTTTTGAAAAGGCTTGTAAAACTTTTTTAGAAGCTTTTGTTTGATGATATCGCTGTGCCAGTGGACAATTATTTTACCTTTAAAGGGTACTGATTGCAGAGCTACAGCTCCCATTGGATTTGGCACATGCAAATGAATAATGTCATACTGGTGATATATTTTTCTTATCTGTTTGAAAACTGAAATTGAAAGAGGAGAGGAAAACGCTGAAGTAATGGTTGAAGTTCTATAAACTTTGTTCCCATTATCTTCTATTGAAAAGCCTGGCTTGTGGTTGAAACAAAGTACATCGGCATTATAACCGGACTCATTAATTGATTCGACAAGATCGAAATTTACTTTTTCAATTCCTCCAAAATAAGGAGGATAATATTTGCCTAAGTGAAGGATTTTCATTTAAAATCAGATTTTACTAATAATATCGTTAACTTTTTTTGCTGATTCAGCCCATGAGAATCGCTTTATATTTTCATATCCTTTTGTTATTAGTTCTTGATAAAGGTCAGTATCCGTTGTGACTTTCTCAAGGGCATCAACTATGTTATCAATGGAATTCGGATCAATATAGAAAGCCGCGTTACCACAAGCTTCAGGCAGGCTGGTCTTGTTTGAGGCGATGACAGGTGTGCCATGAACCATTGCTTCTAAAGGTGGAATTCCAAATCCTTCGTAAAGCGATGGATATACGAATACAGATGATTCTGTATAATATTGGTGTAATTGTGCATCGGACACGTAACCTGTATAAATGATATTTTCATTTTCTGGTAGGTTCAAATTGGAAAATGATTTTTGTTGCCCACCAATAATTACAAGCTTGTAATCTTTGCGATTCCATAGTATAAAAGCCTTGATAAGGCGGTCTAAATTTTTCCTCGGATCGATTGAACCAACAGCTAATATATATTTTCTCCGTTTCGCCAAGTTTGGATCACATGTGCATTTATCCACAGCATTGTAAATTACTTCAATATTTTCCTCGTTAATATGCAGCTTACTTTCAATTATTTTTTTTGAATAATGACTTACTGTCAACAATTTTAGGCTGTTTTTCGAACTAATAGGAGTTAGTAATCTATATATAAATTCATATTTTTTGCTAAACCAATCGGGGTGTTCCCAAAAAGAAAGATCATGTATTGTTGTAATCTTATTTTTATATATAACAGGGCCAAGCCCAGTAAAATTTAGTAACAATGGAGAGCCGTTAGACTGCAAATAATATGGTAAGGCTATTTGTTCCCACAAAAATGGGTTTCCTCGACCCACCGGAACGATTCTTTGTTGTATTTCTTTATTCTGGATTTTGATTGATGAATTTTTTGGAACGAGAATTTTAATGTCATCTCTTCCGTGGATGAGTGATCTTGTTATTTGTAACGCGAATCTTTGTACACCAGTTAACTGTTGGGTCAAAAATTTGCCATTGATGCATATCATGTCTAGTAGATTTGTTTCTGTTGTTTCTGCATGTTCGCAAGTTCAAGGAGAAATAGGAAGAAAATGAAAATCAAATATGATGCGTAGTATCTAATGTTAACAATCAAGAGAGTTCTGAAACTTTGAATAAAGAATAGAACCAATAGTGGATATAAATAAAGACCCGTTAACCGCCCTGCGATAAAGCTATTATACACTAGCCGACAAAAGCGACCTAAGAAAAAAGCAATTATAATTCCAAAGTACCCGAAATCAATGAACAACTCTCCCCATGCTGTAAAATTATTGTATTCTTCACTGCCATATTTTGTAAGTAAATTGTCTAATGCGACACCTGTATTCGAATGCAATGAAAGAAATTTGTAAAAGACTCTCCCAGTTATAGGTAGAATATCCTTTGGAAATGTATCGTATAATAGTATTTGAAAATTATTAATTGAAGTCGAGAAGTACATCGAAAAGCGATAAAATAAATATTCAAAAGGGCCATACTTTTCGTTGTACATTGGGCTCATGTATGATCTTAACAACTCAGTTGACCAAATAATTATAAGAAATATCACACCCAACATCGCCAGCTTTTTGATCAACTTAGGTTCAAACCTTACAACGATAACCCCAATTGGAATTATCAATTCCAGTAGAGCTACTCTTTCAGCTGTGAAGAATACTCGAAAAAGGGATAAGAAGATGATAAAAATTACTAATTTTCTGAACTTCCTAATTTCTGTGATTTTGTAAGCAAGGAAAGAAAGAATTACTGAACCAATACCAAAGTTTGTTAATGTTTTAATACTTGTTTCTTCTTTCAAACTTTCGCTGCTGCTTAGCATACCAGAATAAATAAGATTTAAAATGTAGTCTTTGAAGTGTATGATTACATCTTTGAACCAAAATAAGTATCCAAAAATTGTTATAAAAGCAAATATCTTTACCGTGATAATTAGAAGCTTGGAGAATCTTTGATTATTTGCGATGATTTCGTCTGAATGTCGGAAAGTATTTGATTTATAATTTAAGCTTCCAACAATAAAAGCAAGAGTGAATAAAAAATAAATAAAGATTCCTGTCAAAGAATTATATTTAGTAACATTTGCAAAATCTAACATTAATTCATTTGACGTGACAATAAAAGCAAATAAAGAAAATGCATTTATAACTAACATTATCAGCGTTGGATTTAAGTACTTAAGATACTTAGGCATAATCCATTATTTTTATTAGAGTTCTGGTATTATTTTCCCAGGAATGTAATTTCGATCTATGTATTGCCGTTATTGAATTGGGTCTTTTTAACAGCGATCTATTTGTTAGGGCATTTGAAAATTCATCTTTTGAACACAGTATTACAAAATCTTCATTTTTCTTTTCTAAATCAGCTGTACGCGTTGCTAATACCGTTAAACCACAAATCCCATATTCGTATAATTTCATGGGACTTCTAGAATCGTTGATATCATTTTTTATAAATGGCAAAAGACCAACATGACATTGCTTTAGTATCTGAGGTAAAAATTTGTAATCAATAGGTCCCCAATACAAGCAGTTGGCTTTTCCTTTGATTGCCGAGTAAAATTCAGAGTTTGCAACGGTGCCAAAAAAATGAAAATTGTGATCTCGGTGAACTTCGCTAATATTCTTAATTATTTCGAAATCGATACGATCGTCAAGTGCTCCAACATAAACAACTTGAATTTTTTCCTCCTTTAGTTTGTTGCCCAATTCTTTATTGTTTAATTCTAGCTTGCTGCTTGAAAGGTAAAACTCTGAATCTACGCCATTTTCAATTACCTCTATATTGCTTAATCCGTTCCTGTATTTACTCAAGTGTTTTCTTAATGCAGAAGAAGTTACAATAACAGAGTTGGCTTCTCTTACTAGTTGTTTTTCTGTTGATGATGTCTTGCTCGATGTGAATTCGGGATAAATGTCTGTTGCTCGGTAATATAACTTTTTAAACTCTATAATTTCAGTCATAAAACTAAAAACCGGATTTTCCACAATTAGGAAATCAATATTGTTGAAACCGTACCTCTTTAAAGTGGTAGAAATAAATGGTATAAATTTATTTTGTTTTTGTAGCAAAAATTTCTGATTAAAAAGTTTACCTCGACTAAAAGGCAAAAATGTGAATGGTATATATTCTCGATATTGATATTCAGTTTTAGATACACCGTCGAAGCAGCTTTTTAGTTTTAGAAGGAACCTTTTTCTAAATGCACCCTTAATCAGGTTGATGAGATGAAAAGGTGATATAGGTGTGGAGATCACCAGAACGTCGTAACCAAGTTTACTTAATTGATAAGCATAATGATGACTGCCCACCTTATAGACATCTCTGGAAAAGCCGTGTGTGCAAATAATAATTTTTTTCATAAAGAAATTAATGGTGGATCCTAATTAAGCTAGTTGCTGTTGAGAAATGCACTTTCTTTTTTGTGTAAAGATCTGTATTTGAATATTTTAATTATGTACGTATTTGATGTAAGTATACCTTTCGTTAAAAGTTTGAAATTCATTTTCTTGTCAATTATAGATTTGAATAAAAAGTAGATTTGCGCCCCCCAGAGTATCAAAATGTTATAATTTATATTTGACAGGTGGGCAATTTGATTTACGGTCTCTAATCTCAAATTTTTGTTTTTATTTTGATCCTTTATTTGGGGGCGATCGTGAATAAAATTGGTCGATGTCACAATGCCAATTTTGAATTGGTGATACATAGTCCTGTTGCAGTAGTCTATATCTTCCCCATAATGATAGAATAATTCTGAAAATCCCCCAGTTTTCTTTAAACATTCTCTGCTAATTAACCATCCAGCAGCATTGACAAATTTGCATGAACGAATTTCATCATTGAAAGATTTACTTTTATTAAAGTACTCAACAAAGCGATAGTCTAATTGACCGCTTGTTGTATGTTGCATGGGGCTTAAAATTCCAAAGTCCGGATTTGCTTTTTGTATTTTTATAAGTTCAGTTATCGTGTCTTTTTCTATCCAAGCATCTTGGTTAAGAAGAAAAACGTAGCCTGCTTTGTTATCAAGAGCCAATTTAATTCCGATGTTATTTGCCTTTCCAAAACCTAAATTTTCTCCTGTTTGTATCACCTTTACCGAATTGAATTTCTCCTTTATAATTTTGAGTGTGTTGTCTGTCGAGCCATTATCAATAACTAGGATTTGGTGATTAGCAATATCGGATTCAACAAGACTTTTAAAACATTTTTGAACCCATTGAGATCCGTTGTATGTTACGACAATAGAATACACAAGAAAATTATTCATCTTTAGCTGTTTCTAATTTAAATATGTCTTTTATCTCGTTTTCAAAAATAGTCTCCTGGCCTTTAATTTCATCGATATATTTCGTGAATTTTGTATGTTCGCTTTCATAGTCTTGCATAACGATCCTAATTTTTTCAAGTATGTTTTCAATCTCTGACTCATTATTAATAAATTTAAACTCGTCTGGAATTGGCATGTCTTCATAAAAGCCGGCTGACCCTTTTTTTCCAGTAATTATGCAGCAGCCGCAAACAGCTGCTTCGCGAGGGAACCGATCCTTCCCTGGATGTTTCCCAAAATCAACATAAAGCTTTGATTTTAATAACATGTTTTTAACTTGAGTGGGGGTCATGTTTTCAATTGGGAACCACCTGTACTCATTTATGCTATTTTGAATTAGTTTTTGTGTAAATTCATATCCTTTCTTTGGATTGTATAAAACGATATCTTCTTTTTGTGTCGTTTTATGTGAAATAGGCTTCAGAAAGTCTTCTAACAAATAATCTGATAGCATATACAGCTTATCGTTGTCAAGGTTCGATTTTGACTTTAAAAATTCAAAAGCATATCTGGATTGTGCAAAATGATAATATTTATATCCATCTTTAAATTTAAATTTTCTAATCACTCCCAAAAATCGTCCGATTTTGTTTCTGATCGTAGATTTGAAAAAGTTGTCAATACTCAGCCACCAAATGGCCTTTTTTATGTGCTTATAGTCAAACAAATATCTTGTTAATGTTTCTGGTGCTATTAATAAGTTATTCGAATCATCATTTATTTGGAAAGTGTATGGTATATTGTACAGCAAAAATTTATCATTTATAGGATTTTCAATTACGGGTATATAAAACATCCGCACTTTAAATCCCATCTTGTTCAGTTTATGTCCTAATTGATGAAGTGCGAGTGGGCCTCCAGTAAAATGTTTACTAGGGCATAGCAAGTAAATTATAGAGTCTTTGTTTAGGTTAATCATGACTTTTTAAAAATTTCATTTAATTTGCTTAATGCGGCATCAATTACCTGATGCATATCGTAATATTTATATTCTGCCAACCTTCCCCCAAAAATAACATGTTGCTGTTTGTTGGCCAATTGTTGGTATTGCTTCAGTAATGTTTGATTTTTATCATCGTTAATCGGATAGTAAGATTCATTATCTTTTGAGAATTCGTGGGGATACTCACGTGTAATGTACGTTTTCTCTTGTGTCCCAAATTCAAAATGTTTATGCTCGATAATTCGGGTATAGGGTACTTCGCGGTTGGTATAGTTTACAACTGCATTGCCTTGAAAGTTAGGAGTTTCCAATAACTCATTTTCAAAATGCAGGCTTCTATATTCCAATTTCCCGAATTGATATCCAAAATACTCATCAATTTTTCCGGTAAAAATAACTTTTTCAGCCAATTGTTCCAACTCAGATTTATGCTCGAAATAGTTCGTTCTGGTTCTCACTTCAATTCCTTCGAGCAACTTTTCTACCAGTTTGGTATATCCTCCAATCGGGATTCCTTGGTAGGTGTCATTGAAATAGTTGTTGTCGAAGGTAAAACGGAAAGGAAGGCGGCGGATAATAAACGCTGGGATTTCAGTGGCGGGGCGGCCCCATTGTTTTTCGGTGTACCCTTTAATCAATTTCTCGTAGATATCTCTGCCGCCCAAAACCAATGCTTGTTCTTCCAGGTTCTGCGGTTCAGTGATATGGGCATACTCCACCCGTTGTTCATCAATTTTTGCTTGTGCTTCTTGTGGCGTTTTTACTCCCCACAACTGGTAAAAAGTATTCATATTAAAAGGGAGGTTATATAATTTCCCTTTGTAATTAGCCACCGGTGAATTGGTAAACCGGTTGAATTCAACAAAAGTATTCACGTAGTCCCAGACTTCTTTATTACTGGTGTGGAAAATATGTGCACCATACTTATGTACATTAATTCCTTCAATATTTTCGGTATAAATATTACCGGCAATGTGCTTGCGCTTGTCGATCACCAAACACTTTTTCCCTCTTTTTGTGGCTTCATGGGCAAATACAGAACCAAAAAGTCCTGCTCCGACAATGAGATAATCGTATTTTATTTCCATAGGTTGTATTTTTTGCAATAATAAAACATAACTGAGCTGACAAATACTTCGGTCGTTACCGTTATAATGGATACATTAATAATTGTAAAGCCAACGGTTAGCCATATTAGTATGGCTTGTGCGAGATATATAAGTCCTGATGCCATAATAACTTTGCTGAATGTTTTGTTATATCCGAACGGGATCAATAATTGAATGCCCAAAATATTGCTTACAGCTATTACGGGAACCGTGAGTGCAAGAATACTTAACACAAGAATAGCATCAAGCATCTGGGAGCCTCCTAATAATAATACAATGTATTTCCCCCCGAATAAAACTCCGATAAATAAAGCTAAATTAAACAGTAGTGAATATTTAAATACTCGTTTGATGAAATCCAGATTTTTGTCCTTGCTGATTTTTGGAAATAGAGATTGGCTTAAAATTCCTTGTGGAATTTTTAAGACGTTTGTGACTTTTTCTGCCAAATCGTAATAAGCGACTTCCGTCATCCCCAAAAATGCACCAACGATTACTTTATTGGTACTGACATAGAGGCGGATAGAAACGTTCGAAAGAAATATGGGAATAGAATCCTTAAAATATCCTTTGAGAGTAGAATAAGATTGTAGTACAAATTGGACATGATGTTTCTGAAAAACTATGTATAATGAGATAATCCCAGCTAATAAAGCACCGACTCCGTTAATAATTGGAAGAAATAAGTAATCAGATGGATTATGAATTAAAACAAAAATTAATCCCAGAAATGTTAAACGACTCACCAACGTAATGTATGTAATGTATTTCATTTGTTCTATGCCCTGAAAGTACCACATAGGGAAAATCACATCGTATAGACACATCCATAAGGTAAGAAAGAACAATGCTTTATATTCCTGTACTTGTGGTATTATAAAAATCAATGCAACTAGTATTACCGATGAGATTAAGAAAAGACCTCCCTTGATTAGAAGAACGCTGCTTACAATTTCACTTAGCTTCTCTTTGTTGTCACGGTGAATGCTAACTTCCTTGGTTGCCGAGATATTAAACCCAAATCCAACAAGGATCACTAAATAGCCGATAATAGCCTGTGCAAATACGACTAGCCCGTAAGTTTCTTTTCCCAATACTCGAATTAAGTAGGGATAAGTAATTAAGGGTATCAGCATATTGAACACCTGCAATGCTGACAAGTAGGAAAAGTTCTGGATAAGGGTTTTATGCCTTCCTGCCTTCTCGCGGATGTTGGAGATATGTTTTTTCAAGATAATTATTTATGAAGATCGGTCGTTGTTTATCAGTTGTTGGTTGTCTTGCCATCTGCTGGCGCAGATTTGTAATCTGTGCCTTGTTTTGAAAAAACAAAAGAAGTTTTGGTAATCCGTTACCAGAATGAATGGGACATGCCTGTTTTGTTTTCGGCCTTAATCCTGAGGAATGATGCTTCGCATCAAATCTTCGATTTATTCCACGGGATGAATGGCTGAGGTACGGATTGTAAATCCGCACCAGCGGGCGTTATAAGCTGACAGATGGCTTCGCTGTGTTCGCCATGAGGGTGCTGGAAAGCCCCCTCCAACTCCCCCGCTGGCACGGATTACATCCCGAAGTTTCGGGACGCACCAGCGGCAGCGGAGACACGTGTTGCTGTTTAAATTGGTTTTTCTTTTTTGGTGTATTTGCGGACCATTTTTCGGCTTGTTCGTTTTTTAGTTTTAATGATAGGGGGTACGGATTGCAACCAGAACCGCCGGGATTCTCCATCAGAGGGAAATCTGTCCATTTGGTTACCGTTAAAGTCTTATGGAAAAAACTTATAAATATCTTTTCTGTGAAGCAGGCGTTCAAACACCAGTATATTATTTTGTATCCTTATCCCGGCCTTGTAATTCCCAAACCTGATTCGGTAGAAATATTTATATCCTTTAAGCTTTTTTAAATTCGGAACATCTTCCTGTTTCTGGTAGGTAAGGACATCGACAAAAACAAACTGTTCAATTTTTTTCCTTTGGCTGGCTGGTACCCGGGCCAATTCTTTTAAAAAAGTTTTGTTTACCCGGATTTCCATTATTGCTTTAACTTTCGATAATACTCTTTGGCTTCATTGAGCGTGAGGTTTTCAGCCGGATCGTTTTCTTCAATAAACTGCCCCAAAGCGTAGTCTTCAAGCAGTTGTTCCATTTTTTCAAATGTTTCTAAATCGACCTGAACTGCAACAGGACGTTTTTTTTCGTCTGTGAGATATGTTTTCTTAATGTCAAGCATCTTGATCTGAATTTTCATAAAGATATTAAAATTTTGGTGTTTTTAGGCCCCCCGTGGCTCAGATTTGTAATCGGTTCCTTGTTTTGCAAAAACAAATCGAATTTTTTGTATTGTTTTTTCAAGTCTGTTAACAAGTTGGACACTTCTTATCAACTTAATCCAATAAACCGGAATGTTTTTTCAGCCTTATTGGCTAAGGTACGGGGTGCAGATCCGCATCAGCGGTTCTTGGCTCTTGACTCTATTTTCTACTATCTAAGGTCTTGTTCTTATTGCTTATGTTGGGGCGTTGCCCCAAGCCCCAACTACTTTTTTGATACCAAAAAGTATTCAAAAAAGATCAAGTCAAAGTTATCCTTCTTTGCGCGTCAGGATTTTTTCTTTCCGGTGCACGACCCGGGATACCCGCCAAAACTTGTCCGGCCACTGACGGAAATCCTTTCCTCTACCGCCAGCCCGGGCTACTTTGACAGGCCTTTGCGCTTTTCGCCTGTTGGCGAATTGGGGGAGTTGGTTGTCCCCGGAAATGGCGTGTCGTCCTGAACTTGTTTCAGGATCTCTCAGTGGATTGCCACCCTCTCACCCTCTCACCTTCCAACCATCCAAAAATCCAAAAATCTGAACTCTTGACTCTTGCCTCCTGACTCTTGTTTCTATACTGCTATCCTTTTCCGATACTTTTCAATTCAAACCCAATACGTTCCAATACTTCCCGGTCGAGGATGTTTCGTCCATCGAATACGAAGGCGGGTTTAAGCATTTGCTTGTAGATTTTTTGCCAGTCGTAGCTTTTAAATTCGTCCCATTCGGTGAGGATGGCTACGGCGTGGGCATTGGTAATGGCTTCGTAGGGATCGTTGTGGACGGTTACCAGGTTTTTGATTTCTTCTGTTGTCAGAGGAGAGACGCCCTGTAGGGCGTCTGTACGTCTGTGGGTTTGCAAGTACTCGATATCTGCAATGATCCGTGCTTCGGTGACCTGCGGGTCGTACACGTGAATTTGGGCGCGGTCTTGCAGGAGCTCGTCGGCTACATAAATGGCGGCTGATTCGCGGGTATCGTTGGTATCTTTTTTAAAGGCCCAGCCCAGGAAAGCGATTTTCTTTCCGGATACGGTGTTGAACAGGGTATCGATAATTTGCTTGGCAAAGCGGTGTTTCTGGTAGTCGTTGAGCTTGACCACCTGTTCCCAATATTCGGCTACCTCGGGCAGGTTAAAATGATGACAGAGGTACACGAGGTTGAGGATGTCTTTCTGAAAACAGGAACCCCCAAAGCCCACCGATGATTTCAGGAACTTAGAACCGATACGGGTATCCATTCCAATGGCGCGGGCTACTTCATCGACATCGGCGCCGGTACGTTCGCACAGAGCCGAGATGGAGTTGACGCTGGAGATGCGCTGTGCCAAAAAGGCGTTGGCCGTTAGCTTGGAGAGTTCGGACGACCAGATGCGGGTGGTGAGGATCTTTTCACGAGGAATCCAGTTGGCATAGATGTTGGCTAAAGCCCGCTCGGCTTGTTTTCCGGCTTCGGTGTCTTCACTACCAATGAGTACCCGGTCGGCATTGTGCAGGTCGGGAATGGCTGTTCCTTCGGCCAAAAACTCGGGGTTGGAGAGCACTGCAAATTGGGGTGGTGTTCCTTGCTTTCCCCTGGCATTGTCTAAGATGGTGCGAATAGCCTGGGCCGTACGAACGGGTAGGGTCGACTTCTCGACCACAATTTTATTTCCGGTAGATACTTCGGCGATCTGACGGGCGCAGAGCTCGACGAACTTCAGGTCGGCAGCCATGCCTTTACCTACTCCATAGGTTTTGGTGGGGGTGTTCACCGAAATGAAAATCATTTCCGACTCTTTGATGGCTGCTTCCACGTCGGTGGAGAAGAACAGGTTGCGACCACGGGCTTCGGCAACCACCTCGGGTAATCCGGGTTCGTATACGGGTAGCTTGCTGAGGTCTTCATCATTCCAGTCGGCAATGCGTTGTGGGTTGATGTCAACGACCGTTACTTTGATGTGTGGGCATTTTTGTGCAATGACTGCCATGGTTGGCCCACCGACGTACCCTGCACCGATGCAGGCAATTTTTGTTATTTCTGTTGGAAACATATTTGTGTGTTTTGAGTTGAGTTTCGAGTTTAAAGTTCAGAGTTTTGAGTTTTGAGTTTTGAGTTTTGAGTTCAGAGTTTCGAGTTTTGAGTTTTGAGTTTCGAGTTTGGAGTTTCGAGTTTAAAGTTCAAAGTTCGAAGTTCAAAGTTGTGGGTTGTTGGTTCACTTGCGTGAGTATCTTGTTTCTAGTGTTTTACTCCTATATCCCCTGAAGGGGACTTTGGGTTTGGCTAAGATTGCTTTAGCTCCTCATCCTGAACTTGTTTCAGGATCTCTCTGCGAGATGCTCCATGCGATTTCTATTTCTCTTTTCTTTACCCTGAAAGGGTTATACAATAATAGCCCCAGGCAACGCCTGGGGGAAAATGCGTTAGTAGTTGAAATGGCGCAATCAAGCGGTGTTGAATGGTGGTAAACGTTTCATGCGCCATAATGGAAAATGTTTTTGAAATGTGTTAATCGGTTGTTGTGCTTTT
>NZ_JBSQYS010000057.1:0-19839 GCF_055140945.1 Sunxiuqinia sp. | reverse complement strand
AATTCATGGCATATTTGAGAAAGTAATAGTGCTTGAGAAACAAATCGCCAAAGACAGTGGCACACCTTGTCCCGAATTGAATTTGGTCGAAATTTGGGACAGCACTTTGAAAAAAGCTGAAGCCGATGATTTAATTAAGTCCTCTGATTTTTCGAACATCAGGCTGTTTACTTTTCTATTTGAACTGAAGAGCAACCAGGTATGGCCAATGCCGGGGTTGAAAGAAACACTCGACGATCTAAAAACAAAAGGTTATCCTCTCGGCATTGTTTCTAATGCTCAATTCTATACGCCAATTATCATGAATTATTTTTTATATGGCAGAGTAAAAACCGACGAATTCATTGATGGTTTTGAAAAAGACTTGTCAGTTTTCAGTTACAAAATATTAAAAGGAAAACCCGACCCTTCAATTTATGAAGAGTTGATCGAACCACTTAAAAAGCGTGGCCTAAAACCACAAGATGTTTTGTATGTTGGCAACGACATGCTGAAAGATATATATGCGTCGTCGCAAGTAGGATTTAAAACCTGCTTTTTTGCGGGCGACATGCGTGCTTACCGTCTGCGAAAAGATCAAGAACAAGCATCAAAAACACAACCAGATTATATTATCACTTCACTCGAACAACTGAAAGATATTTTATAACTTTTGGGAACAAAAAAAAACTAAAAACACAATACTATGGGAGATTTTCATCAGAATGGAGGAATTACAACACTTCACAATTTGAACTATTCAACATTAGAGTACCTGGAAGCAAAATTGATGAAGTTTTCGAGACGACGGAAGATGGGCTTAATTATTCCTTCATTATACTCCGAGTTGGAACAGCCAGCTCTGAAAAACATTGTTAATATCCTGAAGGATGTTCCCTATATTAATGAAATAACCATTGGACTTGACCGTGCTACCAAGGAGCAATACTTGCACGCAAAGGAATATTTTAAAGACTTAAGCACAGAACAAAGGCGTTGCCGAGTAATTTGGAACGATGGCCCGCGAATGAAAGCCATTCAAAAACTATTTGAAGAAAATAAAATATACACCGGCGATCCGGGTAAAGGTCGAAATGTTTGGTTCTGCTTTGGGTACATGATTGCCTCTGGCCGTTCAGAAGCCATTGCACTGCATGATGCCGATGTGATTACTTACTCGCGCGATATGCTCGCTCGGTTGTTTTACCCCGTTGCTGATCCAAAATTCAACTATAAATTTTGTAAGGGGTATTATTTCCGTTCAGATGGCACCAAGTTGAATGGTCGCGTTACGCGCTTGATGGTGACCCCATTGATTCGATCGCTGAAAAAGGTGTTCCCTGCGAATGACTATCTCGACTTTCTGGATCACTTCCGCTACATTCTTGCTGGCGAATTTTCGATGCGGGCTGATATTATGAAAACAGTTCGCATCCCTTCGGATTGGGGACTTGAAGTAGGAATTCTTTCTGAAGTTCAGCGAAACAACGCCATCAACCGGATTTGCCAGGTTGAGATTGCCGATGGATACGATCATAAACATCAACCTGAATCGCACGATGATCCGAGTTCAGGACTTTCGAAAATGAGTTTCGATATTGCGCGGAGTATTTATGCCAAATTAGCAACGCAGGGTTCTGTTTTTAGCAAAGGTATTTTCCGAACCGTAAAAGCTACTTATCTGCGAATAGCACTTGACATGGTTGAACAATACGCAGCTGATGCTTCGATTAACGGACTTGCAATGGATCGCCATAAAGAAGAACAAACGGTTGATATTTTTGCAGCAAACATTTATCGCGCCGGAGTTGAATACCTTGACAATCCCAACCTGATTCCGTTTATCCCATCGTGGAAACGAGTGTTGGATGCCATTCCGGACGTGTTGGATATTTTTAATGATGCAGTAGAGCAAGATAACAAGATGTAAGATATATGCATATACGATTGAGAACGAAGCTGATTAACAGGCTAAACCGGATTTATCGGAAGACGTTATCAGAAGAGTGGATTGAAGAATTTTTGCAATTCGTTGAAGAGAGAAGAAACCCAAACCCCAAACAACGTCCGCTTTGGGATGAGCGTAAAGTGGTACTGATTACTTATGGCGATGTGGTGAAGCAAAAGGGAGAAGCTCCGCTTGAAACCTTGCGGAAGTTTGCCAACGAGCATTTTCGTGGGTGCATTTCGACCATACACATTCTTCCATTTTTTCCATATAGCAGTGACGATGGATTTTCGGTAATGGACTTTTACAAGATAAATCCTGAATTGGGAGACTGGAGTAACATTGAAGCACTGGAGAAAGATTTTTTGCTGATGGCCGATTTAGTCGCCAACCATGCCAGTAGCAAAGGCGTTTGGTTCAAGCAATTCCTGAATCAGGAAGAACCGGGCAAAGATTATTTCTTTGTTCCGCCAGCCGATTTCGACACTTCAAAAGTTATTCGACCGCGAAGCTCGCCACTTCTATCAACTTATGATACGGTAGATGGCCCAAAGAAAGTGTGGACAACCTTTAGTGCTGACCAAGTTGATTTGGACTATGCCAACCCGGAAGTGCTGAAAGAAATGCTCAACGTCTTTCTTTTCTATTTGTCCAAAGGGATTCGGGTTATCCGGCTTGATGCTATTGCTTTTCTGTGGAAAGCAAGTGGACTGGAAAGCATGCACGAACAGGAAACCCACGAAATTGTATCCTTGTTTCGCGAAATCATGGACTATTGCTATCCGGGCGCATTATTGCTAACAGAAACCAATGTTCCGCACCGCGAAAACATCACCTATTTCGGACTAGGAGATGAAGCACACCTGATCTACCAGTTTGCTCTTCCCCCGCTCATTTTACATGCACTGCATACCGGAAATGGCGGTTACCTTACCCGATGGGCAAAAGAACTCAACGACCCGCAAAAGGGCATGACCTATTTAAACTTCACTTCTTCTCATGATGGCATCGGTGTTCGTCCTTTGGAAGGTGTTATGCCTGATGATGAAAAAATGAAAATGGTTGAAAAGTTAAAAGATTTTGGAGCCAAAGTAACCACCCGTCAGCTTGGTGATAAGCATGTTCCGTACGAAATCAATGTCACTTTTTATGATGCTTTGAAAGGAACTAAGAATGGTGAAGATGAATTCCAGAATGAACGATTTCTGCAATCGCAAACCATCATGCTTTCGTTGCAGGGAGTGCCGGCCTTTTATTTCCTGAATCTTCTGGGAATTGAAAATGACAACGAAGGGTTGGCTCGCACAGGCGTCAACCGTTCCATCAACCGGCGTAAGTTCACAAAGGAAGAATTGGAAGGTATGCTGAAAGGCAACTCAAAATACAAAGCTATTTTAAAAGAATTGATCCATCGCACCGGAATTCGAAGAAACCTACAAGCCTTCTCGCCCAATACGCAGCAATTGGTGCTCGAACTAGGCGATTCGGTGTTTGCCATTTTGCGAAAAGCTGATCAAATGGAGAAATCGGTGGTTTGTCTGTTCAACCTGACCGACCAAACGCAAAAGCTTTCGCTTCCTCCTGGTTTGATGGAATTTAGCCGCGACTTAATTACCCGCACGCTTCATCAAACAGAAGAACTGGAACTCAAGCCCTATCAAAGCATGTGGCTGATCACCAGGTTCGTAACTTAATTCAACTGCTTTTAACACTCATAAAACCCCTAAGTATGAAAGTACTCATTTGTCCCGATTCGTTTAAAGACTGCCTGGAAGCCATTGATGTGGGCAAACATTTCGCAACCGGCATTTTAAGGGTCGATCCAACAGCGCACATAGCAAATATCCCGCTGGCCGATGGCGGCGAAGGTTTTGTGCAAACCATGCTTTCAGCCTTAGGTGGTCAAAAGATCAACATACCGGTTTTAGATCCATTGGGCCGAGAGGTTCAGGGCTTTTATGGTATTTTAAACGACCAACAAACAGCGATAATCGAAATGGCGGCAGCTTCAGGAATTGAGCATTTAACCCGCGACGAACGCAATCCGCTGGCCAGCTCAACCTTCGGCACCGGACAGCTGATGAAAGACGCCATGGAAAAAGGGTGTCGAAAACTAATTATTGGTATTGGCGGAAGTGCAACTAACGATGGAGGAACCGGCATGGCCAAAGCTTTGGGCTACCGCTTTCTGGATGACAAAGGACAGGAAATAGCGGAAGGTGGAGGTCAACTTAACCAGCTGGTAACAATAGATTCGTCCGGTGTCTTCCCGCTAATAAGTGATACTGAAATTTTGACGGCTTGCGATGTCAATAATCCACTAACGGGCCCCAACGGAGCGTCGGCTGTTTATGGTCCTCAAAAAGGGGCAACAGTTGAGATGATTAACGAATTGGACAGAAACCTGACACATTTAGCCGATATTATTGAAACTGAGCTGCAAAAGGAGGTTTTAAAAATTCCGGGAGGTGGAGCTGCCGGTGGATTGGGAGCTGGTTTAGTCGCCTTTTGCGGAGCCAAACTTCAAACCGGATTTGACATTGTAAAAGAGCAAACCAAGCTGGAAGAGGCCATACAGAAAGCAGACCTGGTAATTACCGGAGAAGGGAAAATGGATGCTCAAACCAAGCAGGGGAAGACCCCTTGGGGCGTTGCTCAGTTGGCTAAAAAACATCAGAAAAAATGCATCGGCATTGCCGGTTTTTTAGGCGATGGCTACCGCGAGCTATATGATGAAGGTTTCACTTCAATTTTTGCCATTCCCCATGGCCCCATTTCGCTAGATGAGAGTTTACGCAGAGCGCCCGAATTACTAGCAGATAAAGCAGAACAGATCTTTCGTTTACTCCTGCTTGACTAAAAGAACGGAGTGCCGAAATTATCGTTTTACTCCTGAAGTTGTAAATGAGATTCCCTGCTGCCCGGAAGTAGAAATCATAACCGCCTCGAAAAGTGGCTCCTGCGTACCCGGATTAACTGCCCAATCGAAAATAAAATTGGCTCCAGTACCTCCATGTTCATCTCGTTCATCGACTACAATTTCGATCGTCTCCAAGGGTTTCAAAAAGATTGGGTTATTGAAATAAGTACGAATTAAATCGCCGGCGGTATTGTAATAATCTGATCGTAGAATGTAAATTGAATCCTCAGAACTAATATTTCGAATACTAATTGTCGCAGTCAAATTGTAGGTTCGTTTTTCTGTCAGACTATATATTTCCGAATAAACAGAAAGGTAAGAACTTCCATAATCCAAACTATCCGAAGAATTAATTTTCGCTTGCCGCTGTTCCCAATGCATTGGATTTACTGAACTAATTTCCTTCGGGCGATTACAGGAAGCCAATACGATAAGCAAAACAAGCATGCTGCTGCAGATTTGAGGGAGAAATCTTACCAAACGAAAGAATCTTGTCATAATTAGAGAAATATTTATTGCACAAGTTAGCAAATACCATTCAGACCATGTACAAAAATAGCTGATTAATTATTGGCTGAAGCTACTTATTCATTATAAACAGAATCGCATAGCGAACTTTTATAATGCACTAAAATTTCAAATCTCTCAAAACAAAACACGGGATTTTGAGGTATACGTTTATAATGCTAATTTACTAGCCTGAATATACGTAAGCTGAAAACGAAATGAAACTACTACTAACCGGAATTACCGGATACGTTGGAAAGCGCATCCTTCCTTTATTGGTTGAAAATGGGCATGATGTTTATTGCTGTGTTCGCAACCTCGAACGGGTGGAAGAAAAATGGCAGCATCACCCTCAGGTCAAACTCATTGAAATTGACTTTCTCAAAACCGACTCTCATCAACGCTTTCCTCCCGACATTGAAATTGCATATTATCTCATTCACTCGATGGCTTCAAACGATGGCGATTTTGAGGATATGGAACTCCAGGCGGCCGCCAATTTCAGAAAACTGCTTACACAAACTAACGTGCGACAAGTGATCTATCTTGGTGGAATTTCAAATGACAAATACCTGTCGAAGCATTTGCGATCTCGACTTAATGTTGAAAAAGAGCTTTCGAAAGGGGACTACCGACTAACAACACTAAACGCCGGAATCATTATCGGTTCGGGCAGCGCTTCGTTTGAAATTATCAGAGATATCGTTGAGAAACTCCCGGTAATGATCACCCCTCGATGGGTTTTAACCAAATCTCACCCCATAGGGATTCGCGATGTTTTGAAGTTTTTAATTGGGGTGATGGACAACCAAGCGTGTTTTAATAAAAGCTTCGATATAGGAGGCAAAGATATTTTAACCTATAAAGACATGCTATTGCAATATGCAGAAATCCGGCAATTGAAACGAAAAGTATTCGCCTTGCCCATCATGACTCCCCGCTTGTCATCGTATTGGTTATTTTTTATCACATCCACCTCGTATAAATTGGCTATAAATCTGGTAAATAGTTTAAAGGTTGAAGTTATTGCCAGAGAGAACTCGTTGCCAAAATTATTGAATATTGAGCCGCTAAGTTACAAAGAAGCCGTTGAAGCAGCATTCAAAAGAATCAGGCAAAACCAGGTTTATTCGAGTTGGAAAGACGCACTAAGTTCCAGCGAATTCGACACCGACTATTCTGACCAGATTGATGTTCCGGAATATGGGTGCTATCGAAACAAGCAAGTAGTTTCATTTCAAAAACCAATAGAAGAAGTTACAAAAGTAATTTGGTCTATTGGAGGGCAAAACGGTTGGTACTATGGCACCTGGCTCTGGAGAATTCGTGGATACCTCGATAAGCTTTCCGGAGGGATTGGACTTCGACGCGGACGTACCAGTCCGACTGAAATAATGAACGGAGATGCACTTGATTTTTGGCGCGTTCTGCTCGCTGACGGCGACAAAAAACGTTTGCTTCTGTATGCCGAGATGAAGCTTCCCGGAGAAGCTTGGCTCGAATTTAAGGTCGTTGAAAAACCTGAACAAAATAGCCTGATCCAAACGGCCACCTTCCGTCCCAAAGGTGTCTGGGGAAGATTCTACTGGGGATTATCCTGGCCCTTCCACTTATTCATTTTTCGAGGAATGGCGCGCAATATCATCAAAAAAGCCGGCAACTGAAAACAGCTGCCGGCTTGCAATTATGAGTTACTCTTTCGTTTCAAGCTTTATGATCTTCTCAGCACCGCCATATTTACGTTCCGAAATCGCTGCTAGAATAATGGCAGCAATTACAATTGCAATAGCTACATACACAAAACCTGGCACCGGTGGTGGGTCGCCTTGTGCATAGGAGTGCATTCCCGAAAGGTAATAATTCACCCCAAAGAAGGTCATCAGTACCGAGCTGAACCCAGCCAATGCGAGCGAACTTAATACAAAATGATTATACAATCCGGGAACCTTCCGTAAATGAATGATAAACGAATATACCAGAATAGTTACTAACGCCCAGGTTTCCTTCGGATCCCAGCCCCAATAACGTCCCCACGACTCGTTTGCCCAAACACCTCCGATAAATGCTCCTATGGTGAGTAAAATCAAGCCAACAATTATCGACAGTTCTATAATAATAGCCAATTCAACAATCGTAAATGAAGCACTTTTCAGGTTCTTCGAATTACGAAACATCATAATGATCAGGTTTAAAAAACCGACTAAAGCAGCAACGCCCAAAAAGCCATAGCTGGCAGTAATCACTGCAACATGCACTATCAGCCAGTATGATTTAAGTACGGGCACAAGGTTCGTAATTTCCGGATTCATCCAGCTCAATCCAGCTACCATTAATATCAGCGACGATAAAATAGTAGTTACAGCCAGCGTAATCTGCGATTTCTTGATAAATACAAAACCCGTTAGCAAGGCAGACCAGCCAATGTATAACATCGTTTCGTAACCATTACTCCAGGGCGCATGACCGGAAATATACCAGCGTAAAGCTAATCCGCCCGTGTAAGCAAGAAAAACAACTGCCACAGCGACGGTCCCAGCTGTTAAAAGTTTTTTGAGATTTAGCTTTTCGTTAAAGATTCCAATCAAATGAATAATCAACAAGAAAAAGCCAACAACTCCTGCGATGCGCGAAATCCAGGTAAATATATTGAATTTGTTATACAGTATTTCTAACTCAATTTTGGTTTGATCAGGAATAATTTCATGTCCGTGTGTTTGTTGAAATTGCTTGATCTCTTCGAGTCGTTGATTCGCGCTTTGATAATTACCGGTACTAATGGCTTGATTGACTTCTTGAAAATAAGCACTTAAGAGCTGAATACTATCGGTTTGATGTGAACCAAGTTTATAAAAATCCTTCTCACTTACCCACTTGTTATTATTGTGGTTCTGCACAGGAAAAACATTCATAAAATTGCCTTGAAAAATCTGATAGCAAATATTCATTCGCTCATCCACATTAATGACTTCCTTATCGAACTTATTTCGTTTCGTGGGCTGCTTTTTATAGGTTACATCAACCAACTGCTGTAATTTATATATTCCGGTATTCTGGCTCAACATCTGATTGAACGAAACATACTTATCGGGAAATCCCAGTTGCTTTTGCAATTCACTATTCGCAATACGAATGATCGGAACGTTTCTCCAGGAATCAGGACGCGCACTCATCCCCAAAAACACTTCGGATGCTGACATTCCCTCGAAAGAGCTTTTGCGATTCAGCTTTCTTAGCACCTCCGATGCCAGCGTATTTACAGGCTCTACCCTGCCCTTCGTATCTTGCACCAACAAGGTTTCGAATTGTGCAACATGATCTTTATTAATTCGTGCGGGGGTAACTTGTTGAGCTTGCAATAATCCGGGAACTAAAAGCAACAACGCCAAAATCACACTTGCCATCGACTTCTTTTTCAAATCCTTTAAACGTGAGCTGGATCGCAGCAGCGACTGAAAACGGCTTTTCTTATTAAAGAAGGAAAAAAGCATACCCAACGACATTAAAAAATAACCAACATAGGTAACTCCAGTTCCCAAAGAATCATGACTAACCGACAAAATTGTCCCTTTTTCGTCCGTATCATAAGATGATTGGAAGAAGCGGTAGCCCCCGTAGTCCAAAATATTATTCATGAAAATTCGGTAAGGTTTTTTGACTCCTTTCGTATTGTCAATTAAAGTCACATCGCTCGCATAAGAAGAAGGGCTCATACTCCCGGGATAACGCTCCAATTGAAAATCATTCAAATATATTTGAAAAGGAAGATCGATAAGCTGCGAACCGTAACTTACTTCCAAATCAACATTTCCAAAATCGGCCCTTGTTGATACATTCTGCTGTCCATAATTGTCGTAAACAACCAATTGTTTTTGCTGGTCGCCATCAGTAAGCTGAAGAAGAATCGCATCTCTCCTATTCTTTGCAGTAGTTTGATCGGTATCAGTTGATAAAAGTTTACGACCGTATGGCAGGTAAGATTTCAGGGCAAAGATATGTTCACCCAATCGGTACATCCCCTGGCTCTTTATGGCAAATTCCTGACCAGGTTCAATCACTTTCTCTATAACTCCAGTCATTGATACAACCTGAACAGTATCCCGGGCTGTAGCAACCAAGCTAGTTGTTGACCGCTTGATAAAAAGAGATGCATCCTTCTGTTGGCCTTCAAAACTGATCAACAATTCACCCGAAGCTATTTCTTCATTCAATTCCAATATTAAATCGCGTCGTTCGTTATTATTGTTCACCAAGATGAAAGAAAAAATAGCATTTCCACCTTCATCAGCCACAATACTCTCGATTGCAGAAGGCACATAATTGAGCATTTCAATTTCAATATCATGATCGCTAATTGAAACACTTTCATCAAAATGATTTCGGGTATATGGAGAAAAAAGCACCCTCCAATTCTCCTGAGTATCTAGACCATTTGTAGATGCATTTATGCTAATATAATTATCGGTTGAGATCAGTTGATCAGAAGCGCTCCCTTCGCGAATATGCATTTGCCCTTCGAAACTGTAAAAACGGGTTATTCCGGCTCCAACAAGTATAATAATAAAAGCCAGATGAAAAAGCACCATACTCCAGCGCTTAAGCTGAAACGCTTTATAATAAAACAACCCTCCAACCAAATTAACACCTGTAAATCCAAGTAAAATATTAAACCACCAGGCATTATAAATCAACACTTTTGCAGTAACTGTTCCATAATCATTCTCAATAAAGGTTGCATAGGCAATAGCTATCGCAAAAACAACCAGCAAACATGAGGTTGTCATCATTGAAAACAGAGCGGACTTTATTCTTTTCATACGTTAAACGACTTTTACGTTCCTGATATTTAAACGATAAATAAAAATGGGGCAGTAAAAAAAAACTCCTTTGCTTATTCGAAATAAGCAAAGGAATTTTTCTAGATCAACCTCATAAAAAAATCTAGATCTTAATTTGTGGTCGGATCGTCGTGTGCAATTTTTGCAACATACTCTTCATAATTAAATCCTTTAAAAGTTGGACTTTCTTCATTGTGGCATGTTCTGCATAATTGTTCATCCGGAATAATTAAGCCTTTTGACATAGCTAATTTTCTGTTTTTCATTATTCCTGCAGACTTGTATATACTGCCAGGTCCATGGCACGACTCACAAGAAACACCCTCTTCAACTTTAATCGAAGCTGCCATGTCAGGGTGAGCAGCTGCCGTTGAGTGGCACTTTAAACATTTTGGATTTTCAGCGTCTGCACCTTTCAACGACTCCATTGCATTTGCATGAGGTCCTTCAGCCCACTTGTTGTATTGTTCTCCTTTATTGGGTTTGTTATGGCACATTTTACATTTGTCTGCCCCAATGTACTTATAATTCTGCGCAAACGCTGCAGAACTAATCATTAGCGCAAGCCCCAGTAAAAACATTAATTTTCTGTAATTCATAGTCTTAAATATTATGGGTTTATACTATACGTCTTCAATAATTGCACCAATATTTTGAGCAAATATTAACGACGATCCATCGTCCTAAATTAATAACTTCTGGATTCATGAACAACGATCAACGATGATATATATCAACTTGTCGAAATTTAATACAATGCGGAGTGGCACACCGAACATGATTCCGTTTTCCAATCGTCTCCAATATCAACCGGATGCTTGAATCCGAGCGGTTCAAAAGACTCCGAATATTCCATTTGGTCTGGTGTTCCTTGTGCTAAGATATTATGACACATATTACAATCTTTTGAAATTACCTTTCCCGACTCAGCTGCATGACGATCGTTATGACATCGGAAGCACCCATCGGTTTCCATATGGCCGACGTTGTTTGGATAATATTTCCAACTTACGTTCATCAATGGAAAGAAGTTATGCGCATATTGATCTTGAATTTCCGTAATAGCTTGCTCAACCTCCGCAGTTCTGTTCTCCAGTACTTCCGGCTCAACCAACTCATAATACTCACGAACCTGACTACTGATAGCTGTAAAGGCTGAATCCTTTGTAGGGTATTCCTGATAAAGCGCCATCATGGCTATTAATTTTATACTCGGAAGAGTTTTAGAAATTCGACCTTCGGCCATTGATTGATCAATAAAATTCTGTGGCACTCTGTAGTTGTGCGAAGGTCTGTTGTGACAATCCAAACAATCCATCACTCTTGTTTCCAGCGTATCGAGTTCCACCTGGCTCAATGGGTAATCACTATCGGTATAAGTTTGACTTTCTCCGGTTTTTGTATTGGTGTATTTTACCCAAGGTATAATTTGTCGATCATGGTCAACTGCTTTGTACTCAATTTTCACATCAGGACTAATATGTTGATGAATTCCCTTTTCCATTCCATGCAAAGTCGCTTTGGAACTGGTTTTAATTTGTAGGTGAACGATTTGCTCTGTATTGTTATCATCAGCCAAAAATGAATGTTCAACTCTTAATTTACGATCATAAAACTTCTCGGGCCAGTGGCACTCTTCACAAGTTTCGCGAGCAGGACGTAAATTTTCAATTGGAGTAGGAATTGGCTTTGGGTACTTTTTTGCCAATACCGAATATACCTGATACATCCCGGAAAGTTTACTTTTCACATACCAGCCGGCACCAGCTCCAACATGACACTCAACACATGCAACTCTTTCATGCGACGACCCATGATAGGTGACATATTCCGGCTCCATTACTTCATGACAAAGCTTCCCGCAGAATTCAACTGACTCGGTATAATGAAAAGCTTCATAGCTTCCTATTGATGAAATAATTAGCAAAAAGACAGTCCCAACAATAAAAATGGTTGATGCGTTACGGACTGCCACATTATTAAAATCAAGAATAGGCCAGTTCAACTCCCGTCCTTCCGATTTTGCTTTTCTGGCTTTCTTGCGGTTAATTCTCATTCCTATTGGAATAAGTAGCAATCCAATAATCATAAAAGCAGGAAGCACAAGGTAAATAAAGATACCAATATAGGAACCTCCGAATCCAAAAATGGTATTCAAAATCATTAACGATAAAATAGACGCCAAGTTGAATACCGCCAATACTGCTCCGGTAATCGAGATCCAATTTCTAATTGAAGAAGGTAGTTTCATACTATTTCATGTTTAGTAGCTATCGTTTATTGGTCAATTCCAGTTTGAAAAAAAAATACAAACTCGCTATAATCGCATCAATAATCCGATCCAAGAAAACTATTTATAAAGCTATCTTTTTTACGCTATTATCAGTTATTCTTTGTTAGCGATATATCAATGAATAACTGATAAATATCACCGATGCAATTCTCGTAAAGAAAATGGCAACGTCCGAATAGGAAGATCATTTAGAGCAACTGAATTAACGTATCAGAAAACATAGCCAACCCTAAAAAGGACCCAACAAGGAATGCAAGCCTCAAAAGTATGATTCTAATACATGTGTGTTTCGACAAGCAATTTGAAACCGATTTGCCATCATGTATATAGAAAAAACTCACTTTCACCTCAACGCAAAAGAACAGGCTGATTCAATTAACGCATCCACAGCGAAGCCTTAATTCAGAGCAACTTTCTTCTTCAAATATCAAAATAGTACTTCCCTATTTTTTCCCGTGGTGAATGTGATGCCACCCGCTGAGAATACTTTTAAAGTTCTCCAAAGGAGACTTACCAATCGTAGCGACATATAAATGAATGATCAAAAAGATAGAAATAACGAATCCAATAATTGAGTGGAAAACAGCGGTCACAAAAATACCACTCAGGTTGTATACCTTCTCAATAATAAGTTCGGGAAATAGTAATGCAAATCCGGTAATAATAGCTCCAGGAACTGCTAAATACATGACGAGAATATAGAAATATTTCTGTAGTGGGTTAAATTTTCGTTTTTCCGACAATGGATAAGGAGCACTTTCGCCATGAAACATTCCCCAAGAGTAATACTTTGCCTGTTTAATGGGTCGCTTTATAAATGCGCTGGGCTTAACAATGTAAAACTTACCATTTGAAGTGACTAAATTTCCGATGAGAAACAAAAAGTAATTCAGGGTCACAATAATACCCGAAATATTGTGTGCATCTACCGCTTTGTCAAATGACATAATAAAACCAGAATCGATTCCTGACTGCATTGACAGTCCGGTAATGATCAGGACAATAATTCCAAGCGCATTGATTCCGTGCCAAATACGTAACCACATCGGATAAAAGTAGACCTTATTATTATTTGTCATCGGGCTTTCTATTTAGAATTCTGAAAATCGTATGGATGATAATGACCACAATTAAACCAATAAAGATAATATAACTAAGCGTTTTAAGGAGTGGCACTTGGTGCGTACCAATAACATAGGAATCATTAGAAACCATCGTTCCTAAAATACCATTTCCTTTTCTACTTTGTAAATTTTCGTACTTATACAAAGAGGCAATTAATCTGGAATTTGAACTGTGACACTCCACACACTTCCGCAACGCTTGTTCTTTCGGGAGTATATTGTGCGAAACCATTAGGCTGTCTTCCACCTGTGTGTGACACTCAATACAGCGAACATTTTCGAAGTGTAATTTTTGATTAGGCAACCAATTATGGACTTCGACCAACTCCGGATTATCTTTGCCGGAAACCAATTTATACTCTTGCATCGAATTATGACAAGACAAACACATGTTGTTGCTATACTCAACAATCTCCTGAACATTACTACTTGTTCGCGCTGTTGCCGTGTAAGTATGTTGGCTATGGCACTTCGAACAGGTAAACGCATCGCCATAAGTCTGATAATGCACACTTTTTTGATACTCCTCATCAATCCGCTCAAATTGATATTTTGCGAACGACTCATCACCTCCGTGACAATCCAAACATGTCGCTAAAGGTTCGAGTTTTATGTTGGCACTATGAGGATAGGTGGTATATTCGTAGGAATGGCAATCAATACAGTCAAACACATGATGAACGCCTGCTTTCAAGGCAATCGTATCCAACACAAAATAGGGGTTCATCAACCGACTTTCTTGCCGTTCCATCAAATCATTATGAAATGTATAGGTTTGATTTGAGTGGCATTTCAGGCACTGGTGTTCTTGTGCATTTTCGTATGATTGCGCCCTTGCTCCAAGCCATCCCAAACAACAAACAAAAACTATTAGTATTAATCTATTCCTCATCATGTATGTTTAACACAGTTGATTTATTACAAACCATATCTCATATTTCATCGTTGCTCAAAACTTGATCAAGCCTAATTCTCAAAATACTATTACGAATAAAATGGCAATATCACAGAAATTGATATCACCATTCTATTTTTATGTTCTATTTATCTTTTTAGAACATCCATAAACGGGTTATTGTGAATCCAATAGCAAGTCCCTCAAATGGATCATTCATATTATTCATCATGTCGTATTGCGGAAGAATGCCATTAGCATTGCCAACATACATTTGAAATGCGTGCGTATAGGTTGACACCTCAATACCAAACTTTAAACTAGCTTTTGGGTGATATGGGCCATCCCAACCTGGTGCATTGTTCGCATTCCAACCCGAATGTTGTTCTGAAATATCATCAATTTTCAATGGTGCATCATAACTGAATATAAATGACGACTGTGGTGAAAATTTCAACCGACCGTTAAAATGCAATCCAACCCGGTCATGATCGTGGTACTGCGCAACTAAGTTAGCATGAGAAAAGCTAACTCCGGCTTGCAACGAAAGTGCATCAGAAAACTTACGACCTACCAGTAATTGCGCGAAATACGAATAGCGATCGCTACCTCTAAATTCAAAGGTGTCTAGTGGATTCTCGTAATTATTTAATCCCCCGAAGTCATCCTTCGGCCTGCCGTCAATTGCAGCATTACCTAATACCGTTACAAAAACAGGCACCGTGTTCTTTTCAGTTTGCTCCAAAACAGTCCACTTCGCATTCAAGTCGGTGTATAAATTGAGTTTTGTTACACCAATACCTAGCTGAAGATTTTTGGCTGGCACATAATTTAAACCAAGCCTCACATTGGCACCGGCAGCGTATAATCCAAACAAATCAAAAGCAGCATCGCCATTATCTATTGGTCCAAACTTGTGTTGAATCACAAATTCGAGAGATTTTACAGAAGGAATATAGGAGGTTTGTGCATCAATCAGGGTTCCATTTTCAAAAGCTGCTCCAATCGGTTGATCTTTTTCAACAGCTTCATCCTGAGCCCAGATATTAACACAAACAAACAGACTTAATATGACAATTAATAATGTTTTTTTCATGTTCAAAGGTTCTTTAATTAATTACTAATTGTTTTCCGCTCCCTGTGCAATCCATCCGAGAACTAAAGCAGCTTCGTTTGTAGAATACTTAGCTGGATGATTCCCGTCAGGACTCGGTTTGGTATAAATCTCACTTGCTGCAGGAGTTGTTGAGTTTATATAGCCTGAAATGTTATTGTAAGCTTTATCTGCTGTCAAATCCGGCGTGGATTTTATTCCTCCAACTTTGTGACAGCTAACACATTTAGCTTGAAAAATAGGAACAATGTCATTTTCGAAACTAACAACTACTGCATCAGGATCATCCGGATCAATTACAATTGGCGCTTCAGGTGCAACAAAATCATAAACACAACCACTAAGTGCAAAGCCAAGAACCGCGACAATAAGAAATATTTTATTTTTTTTCATTTCGTTGTGCTTTTGGTGAATTAGAAGAAAAAGCTTCCCCTGAAGCTTTTTCTATAATATTTTCACACTACTCTAATGACTCAATTGAATTCTTTAGAAGTGCTTTGATGTAATCCGGATTGTGAACTCCCATACTCCGATCATCTTCCATCATTGCATAATTGTAAGCTGCTCCTGCAACTCCAATTGGATATGTACCTTTTACTAAATGACCTTCGGCATCAACAGCTCCCGCACTTTGCAATAATACTTGAAGTTCATGAATCAATTCTTCAACCTCAGCTTGAACGCCTCCCACATCAAAGTTGTCCTGTTCTCCATGGCATTGGGTACAACTCGCTAAACTTGGTTCAAAAGTATGTCCACCTTCACCACTCTCAAACTCATACATATGACAAGTTGTACATCCTGCATTATTTCTATGAGGATGAGATTTTGTTCCTGGGTATTCTGTCGAACCGGCAACTTCATAACCACCAATACCTTCTAAAATAGTTGATTGAGGTCCATGATGAGGTCCCCAGTGTGAACTACTAATAAAATAGTTGCCGTCATCATCAGGAGTGGGCTCGCTTGTACGGGGCTGATGGCAATTTACACATAAATTAGACTCTGTTCCAAAGTCTATCTGGCGATTTGGGTCATCAAACATCAATAATTGAACCGGTCCTTTAGCACGCAGTGCATAATCCTGACCGTCAGTTTCAAAATCAAAACTCACGTGACCCGAGTGACAGGTTTCGCAGGTAATATGAGTAGGTGCCGCCAGTGCCGAGGTGAGCGTATCTCTTCCCGTAAATTGCCACTCTACAAATCCTTCGTGTGTATGGCAAATGGCACAAGCCTTTCTATTCTCTCCAGCACCAGCATAAATATACGTAGGCTGACCAGTATACTGTATCATACTGGTTCCGTGAATAGATGTTGCAAACTGAGCTTTAATTTCGTTCATATTGTCATCATTATGACAAACAATGCACGCCACTTCTCCATCGGCACCATCGATTCCGTCAACACCATTAGCACCATCGGCACCATCAGCGCCATCTAATCCCGGAGGGCCTTCCTTTACACATGCAGGAATGACAAACAACACCAACGCTGCGACAACAAGTAATTTGGTTATTTCTTTGAGTTTCATACGCTTATAATTTAGTACATTCAAATTAATGTGGAATTGCTTCCAATTGCTTAGTTTGATCATAAAAGTATAATTGAAAGTACTAACAGCGAAGGTTTATCGCATGACATATTTCGAAAGAATAATTGACATATATCAATTAGCCGTTTTTGCTAATTTTGATCAGCTCCGGTTCACTCAGAATTTCAATTTCATTTCTGCTCTGTTTGATGATACCGGACACCTCAAGCTCCTTCATATTTCGAATGAAACTTTCCTTTGTCATTCCTGACATTTCAGCAAATTCTTGCTTACTTAATTTGTAGTTAAATGGGTTCGAATTATAGATTTCATTTTTCAGATATAACAAGGTATCTGCGACGCGGCCAGGCATATATTTTTGATTCAGGCGAATCAAAGAATCTAACATTTGAAGATTTTGCTTATTATTATATTTCAAAAGTTCGTAGGCAAATCTACTATTGCGTGACAACAAAACATGCAACCTATTCGAATCAATAAAACAGCACTCGACCTGAGTAAGTGCAGAGACTGTAAAATGCCTGATATCGTCACTAATTACTCCACCGGCAGTAACTAAGCTATGTGTTGATATTAATTTGAGTATCACATTTTTTCCATTGTGTCCCTCTGCAAGTACTTTGGCAAGTCCTTCTTTAATACAAACAAAGTGAGTAGTCGAAGTATTCTGCTTGATAATTGTTTCTCCCGGGTTGAAAATTACATTTCGCTTACATGTCATCAAGTAATCCATATCCTCCTTATTGAGACACTCAAAAATGCTCGCCTCAGCCTTTGGCAAGCAGTGAACACAACAGGTCATTCCACAGTTTATACAATCTTTTACATCTGGTTCTTTAAACATCTCTTCTTTCCTCCCCACTTAGATTCAAACAGTAAATTCTTGTATAAATATATATTAATACTGTCATAGTTTTATAGTTAGAAAGTTAATCAGGACATGTTACTTATTATCCTATTTCCATTAAGTGTTTTAATATACTGATAATAGCATAATTAAAAAAACACACCCTTCAAAAATATGTTGTAAAATATGAGTTTTAAGCCTCCTAAAAACAAAAAATCCAAGAAACATACGTTCCTGGATTTCACGACGAGTAAAGTCGTCACCCAACTAATTTGTCAGAAAATCAAGCACATCTCCTGCTCCAGAAGTGTTGATTGTTTTATAAAACTCAGTATAACCACATCTTTCGCAAGACACTGCTTTAAACTTTCGGTTCTGGATATTAAAAAATCGTGTAAAACCGGAGCCTGTCGTACGTATTACGTCAACCGATGCTTTTTTGCTTCCGCACTTCGCACATGAATATGAATTTTTCATTTCATTGATTTTATTTGCTTTTATCTCTTTTATCCGATTTACGCCCGGAATCTTTTAAGGCTTTATGAATAATCCATTCCAACTGACCATTTATACTTCGAAATTCGTCGGCAGCCCAACGCTCCAAAGAAGCATAATCATCCGGGTCTAATCGTAAAACAAATGATTTCTTCTTTCCCATTCAAAATCCTTCCTCTTTTATCTGTTACAAACAAGTATCGACAAAAAAGCCACTATTTTTTCGTTTATAATCCCACTTTCAGAACAAACTCTGACTAATAAATTGATCCGGTATTTACAACTGGAGTGGCCTCCTTATCTCCGCAAAGCACAACCATCAGGTTACCAACCATCGTTGCTTTCTTCTCTTCATCCAACTCTACAATTCCCTTCTGGCTTAACTCTTCCAAGGCCATCTCAACCATACCGACAGCGCCTTCAACAATTTTAAACCGTGCCGCAACAATTGCAGTAGCCTGCTGACGCTTTAACATTGCTTGCGCAATCTCCTGAGCATAAGCCAAATAGTTAATCCGTGCTTCAATTACTTCAATTCCCGCAATCGCCAGTCGCTCAGAGACCTCACGTTCCAATTCATCGTTCACTTCCTCACCCCCACTGCGTAAGGTTATTTCAGCCTCTTCATCTTCAAAATTATCATATGGATAAAGGCCTGCTAATTTCCGTATGGCGGCCTCTGTTTGGATGTTCACAAAATGTTCGTATTCGTTGACATCAAATGCTGCCTTAAACGTATTCTGAACCCGCCAAACCAAAACAACACCAATCATCACCGGGTTTCCAATTTTATCGTTCACTTTAATCGGTTCACTATCGAGATTCCGGGCTCGTAAAGATATTTTTGTACTCTTGAAAAACGGATTTACCCAGGAAAAACCATTCTTCTTTACAGTCCCCCGCTAATCGCCAAAGAGCACAAGAAAAGCACTTTCATTAGGATTAACAACCATAAATCCAATAGCTATTACTATAAACAGAAGAATGACTGGAAGTAAAAGAAAAATCATTTTTGAAACCAGCGAAAAAACAGCAAGAATAACCAGAACAAGTTCAATGAAAACGAATAAGTAACCTGATTTTGCATTGTATACCTTTTCCATAGCATTTAATTTAAATTGATATCATTTTGATATCACTAAGGTACATAAAAAAAAGCATCTCAGGCAAGATGCTTTACAATACATTTTCCGTTGTTGCAACTAATTTTTGATTAGCTCAATACTGCTGGTCATTCGGGAGTTTAACACTTCGTATGATTTTGAAAAATCTAAAATCTGTTGAACTGATTTTTCCGATGGTGAAAATAATCTTTCACTCATTTCTG
>NZ_JBSQYS010000056.1:0-20153 GCF_055140945.1 Sunxiuqinia sp. | reverse complement strand
TACTTCATGCCTGAAGATACAACTATTTGTTTTTCAGTGGTGTTGACATCTGCCTGAGTTTTTAACAATACGGTTAGTTTTTAGACAGTCTGACGGTTGACAATATGAAACGGTTGGGTTTTCGGAGTGCGTTCCTGTCCACCGAGGAAAAAGTTGGAGCGAGAACCAAAACCCCGCAAACCACTGAACCCCAACTGTTTTATATTGTGTGTTGGCAGCTGGTATTTATTGTTTGTAATTTTGTATGTCATCATTTTTAAACTCAACTATCGTAAAATGTGTCTCTCTATTATTATCCTGATAACTCAATTTTAATTGTAGTTTTTCAAAATCTTCAGGAATTTTAGTTTTATAAATTCTATCAGCTTCTCGATAATCACTCTCCAGTTGAGTCTCATAATTTGCTCTTAAATCAATTTTTTCAAATTGAGGAATATTATTAATCTTTGGTAAATTATCCATTTGTGAAAATTTAATGTCTCCTAATTCCTCAATCTGTACGTTGTATGCAGGAGATAATGAATTATTATGAATTGTGAGATTAAATTTCCAAATTAGTCTCCAATGAATAATTGGAAAATGATTGACGTCAAAAATCCTAATTCCGTTTTCAATCGTTGATGGATTTTTGAAGCTATAACCATTATTTAATCTCATTCCAGATTTGTAAATTAAATCTACTTCAAGGTAAGGATTATTTGTATCTTGATTTTTCAGCTCTCCGATTAACCGAAGTTTGCTATCTATCTCTGCTTTAATTTTCCAATCTTTTATCAAATCAATTTTATATTTTTCTTTATCCTTATCAATCAGCGTTGCACAATTGCTACATAACCAAATTCCATTGTCTATATTTTTTCGTTGTTCAATTGTCAAAGTATCATCATATCTTGGGCCTCCTGGAGATGCAGCCGTAATATGTGCTGCAATCCCAATTGAAGTTGATTTATCTTTTTGCTCATGTGCTCCAATTGTTGGTTTTTTACAATTAGGATTTGAACATAAGTATCCTACTCTTTTTGCAAGAATATCAATTGTGCTTTTTGTAAAATCATCTCGACTCATTGTAGTTATATATTATTGTAGGGTGTCCTCAATACTTGCTGCCAACGGTAAATTATAAGTTACGTGGCGGATTGCGGGTGATTTCCTGTCCGCATACGGACAAGGAAAACATGCGGGAATCCGCCGCTGGCGTACCACTGAGGCCGCCATGGAATTTATAAAATGTTAACGCCTGGCTTTTATTTATTTTAATCATATACATATCCTTTATTTGTGTAAACAATTGAGAATCCATCTCTAGTGTCAGAAATATGAATGAAGTTATATTTATTATCCTCTACAAACTCATATTTCTTACCCTCAAGTAATAATATGAACTTATTATTTGTCAATCCTCTTTTAAATCTCACGTCTGTTGAAAAGCCCATTGATTCTTCTGTTCTCAACGTGTCTTGAAATATATTTTTTCTATTATGAATTAATGTAACTGGTTCGCCGTAAAAATATCCGTCAAATGCAATCTCAATTGAATCTCTCAATTCCTTTATCTCTTTAAGGTTGATAGAGATTCCTGAATTAATTGAATCAATTTTAATCCTAGTATTCTCCTTGTTTTCAATTTGATTAATCAACCTATTTATTTTATTTTCATATAAAGAGTCTTTATTTGCAAAAACAACATTGACATTTAAGGTCGAGTCACTAAAAACGACTTTGTCTGTTTGAGTAATTATCTCACAATCATTAGGATAAATAATTTGTAAAGTGTCAAATGAGATCCATTTAATTTCAATTGAGTCAAATAGAGGATAGGCTGAAAAAACTACAAATTCTTTACTATCATTTTTGGATGTTTTAGATACTAAATCAACAGAAACACCAATTGATAACATTGTTAAAGTATTTGCTCTATAATTATAAATCGAAGCTTGTCTTAAGCCTTCATAATCATAAACAGTTTCAACAATTTTTTTTTCGGGATCATCGAATAAATCAAATGTGTTTATAAAAATCACATAAGTTATTCCAAGCCCAAGAATCAAAATTGCAATAACAATAAGTCCATATTTTAGTAGTCTGCTCATTTTTTGTTTAGCTTGGCGTTAACGGTCACTTGTATGTGGTCGGGCGGGATTTCGAAGAGAAATCCTGTCAGACCCGCAGGAAAGTGAGCATGAGGTCTGACTTGTCAGACCGCTAAAACCCCCGCCTGCCATCTACAAATTGTTAACGCCTGGTTTTTTATTGTTCATCGTATGTTTGTTAACAATATAAAAGTATCATTTTCTGAGCGAAAGTTTTAAATAACCACTTCGCTTTTTTAATTTTTTTCTTAACCCCCAAAAATCAAAACTGCTTGCGGACTAGCAAGTAACCAACGGCGGTTTGCCCCGCCGAAACGTGAACTTGACCATTCCTGACTTATGCGCTGGCGGAAAACTTGCGAGTACAAAACTGTCCGCCAATTTAATTTTGTGTCCGGTAAAAAACGACCAAAAATTAAACTGTCAAATAACCACCGACTGTTCCTAAAAATGCGCTGGACAGTCAGGCTGCAAAACGGTTTTACAAATTGTCAAACTGCGAAAATTGGCAACAGCACCAAACTTTATTTTGCAAGTTTTGTGTCAGCAATTTTGGAGCGAGCCAAAAAACCAAAGAACGAACGATTCAGATAACCACCAATTTATTTTTTGCTAAACTTGGCGTTAACGGTCACTTGTAAGTTGTCGTTGCGGATTTCGAAGAGCGTTCCTGTCCGAAAGACACGGAACTGCGAAACGAGAATCCAGCGAACGACACACCACGAACCCCGCAATGCAATTTACAATTTGTTAGGCTTAGTAGCTTTATCATTAATCCAAGTTTTCATTTTATTGATTAGTTCTGCAATGGTCATTCTGTCAATATCTTTTTGTTTCAGTCCGTTTTGTTTCATCGCCTCAAAAAGGTCAGTAAGGAACACATTATAATCATCCCAAATCATTGAGCCACCTGGCATTTCGTCGTCGATAAGTTCACTAAACCAACTCCGGATTTCAAAAACCACTTCTTCGGGTTCTCCTTTATGGCATTTAACATCTGAGTTTGACAAATCAGATAGTGCTTTTTGATAAGAGTATTGTTCCGTTTCTAAAATGAGTGCTCTTTTTTGTCTATAAATTGGTTCTGGATGATACAATCTGCACCCCATGTCTAGCCCAATCTCAAAAGGCATATTTAGCCTGAAATATTCATCCTTTCCTTTGGATTTAATTCTTGATAAGTCATGTACACTATACTTAGATGAGTCAATTAGTTCTTTAATTTTCATTAGTCGTACTTCTCCAGAATCAAGTCTTTCGAGTGCAATTCGAGGATTAAAACCACAATACATTATAGTAAAAAGCAAGGGTTTCAATAGCGGCATAAAATCCTTGTCGAAAGGGCAGTTTACAAATATGTTTTTATTAAAATTTTCCATATTTATTTCTTCTTTTGCCACCTTTCAATAGAACCATCACGTTTGTGAATTACAACATCACTACCTTTTTCGCGAAATTTTTGGGCATCTTTTGTTGCCGCGTCTTTGCTTTTATGAACCTTTGAAGCCTTTTGACTTCCTTCTCTTTTAACAGCCCAACCATCGCCTCTTTTTGTTACATGATATCTTTTTGCCATTTCTATTTAATTATGTTTGCTGTCTTTTTGCTATTAAGCCTAACGATGTCTATATGTACTAGTACATATACACCGCTATTCGTTTTATTTTATCAATTTTAGTTTTCTGTTTATTACTGCTTTGCAAAATACAAAAAATAGTTTGTCTGATTATCATATATTGAAAAGTTTGCACAACTGTAAACCAAACACTGGTGCGTTTGAAGGTAGGCTGTGGGGTAAAGAAATAGCAAGGAGCGACTTGTCTGGCCGATCTGGCGGCGTTTCGGAGCGCCTGAGGATTTTGTCACCGGTTGTGGAGCAAATTCTGGAAAATCCGGGAGCTTCGCCACACAGAAAAACGCAAAAAAATATTTTCTTTTTGTTGAAACGTGCTGCAGACAAGGAAATTAATTTTCTTTTTTGTTGTTTTCTCCCTGCGAGAGCAAAAAATATTTTCCGGTTTCTTCTCCACACAGAAAACAACGTTCTGGAAAATTTTTTTCCTTCTCCACACAGAAAACAAGAAAAATAAAAACCGGAACCACTGTTTTCGGCAAAAAACAAGAATGCAAGAAAGAGGAATTCAATGTCGTTGTATTGAATATCGATAAGCTATGATTAAGTAGATGGGAGGGGTGTGTATTATGTTTCGAAATAAACCCGTGGAAAATCAAGGGCATGCTAACTGAAATTTTGTCTTCCTGTTTTTCATTATTCGGTGGTTGCGATTGTATCGGTTCTCAATTTGGTTAAAAAAGCCCCGTCAGCTTTGATCTTTTTCGAATCCTCTTTGGTATCAAGGCAAAAAAGGATCCGGGGTTTGGGGCAAGGCTCCGGCGACAGCAACGAGCAAATGGCGGTTTGAAAACCATCAAACCCGAAATTTGCTCAGGAGCTACCGGCAGAAAGATTCCGGAACAAGTCCGGAATGGCGCTCTCTTAGCTGTTGATTAATGAATATGCTTACGACTGGGGATATAAGAGGAAGTTGAATTCATTAAACGGTGCCAAGCCGAAACCGGGCTAGCCTACTTTTCAATCCGAATCCGGGCGTCAACAGCCAGAATCTGATCCCCGCGTCCCAATAGCGGATTAATATCCAGTTCCTTGATCTCAACGGCAAATCGCAGCATGCTCGACAGACGAACAATAATTTCGGCAAATCGCTGCTCGTTAATACCGTCTTGCCCGCGATAGCCTTTGATTAGCGGATACGATTTTAGACTTTGAATCATGGAGATCGCTTCTGAAAAGCCAAGAGGTGCCAGACCTGAAGTGACATCCTTAAGCAATTCAACCATAATTCCCCCCATTCCGCAAAGCACAACATGACCGAAGCGCTCTTCGTATTTAGCTCCAATAAACAATTCAGTACCAACCGCCATCTCAGCCACCAAAACTGCTTCGGTATTCGGAATATTCATCAATCGCTGGAATTCGTGTGCCATCATTTCTTCATCACGCACATTGAGCACAACGCCATCGACATCAGTTTTATGCAGCGGACCAATGACTTTCATTGCAACCGGCCAGCCCAATGATTTGGCGGCTTTCAATGCTTCCTTCTTTGCTGTGACAACAATTTCCTGTACCCGAGGAATGCCGGCGACGTCAAACAAACGATGAATAACTTTTGGAGGTTGATAACCGTCTTCGGCCTCATCAATAATTCGTCGAATTTCAGCAATGTCAATCCCATCCAAAAAAATATCATCCGTATGTGGCTTGGGTGTGCTGACCACTTTAGTCAATGCACTCCCCAGCAAAACTTCATCCGGGAAATTTACATTTCCTTTGTCGACAAAATAAGCCAGCTCTTCTTTTACATTGATAATGGACGGTAATATCGGAAAAATGGGCTTTTTGCAGGTGCGCATTTTTTGATTGAGCAACTCATAAACATCGCTAACCGGAAACAAACCGGGGCTTCCGTAAATCACAGCCATCCCATCCACCTCCTGAAAATCAATATCGCAAGCGTCAATAATAGTTCCAAGCTGTTCCGCATTGCCGGTAGCTAAAAAGTCGATGGGATTTTCAACCGACGAACCGGGAAAAAGCTTTTCCTTTAAAGCCTGCTTCTGCGGAGAATCCAGAATTTGCGGAATCTTTAATCCGCCGGCTTCCAGTGCATCGGTTAGCATAACAGCCGGGCCTCCGGCATGCGTAATGATCGCCATGCGTTTCCCTTTCATTTCTTTGCACATAAACACGCAACCAATGGTTGTCAGTTCTTCGCGGCCATAACAACGCACGATTCCGGCTTTACGAAAAAGTGCCTCCACCGCGGAATCAGAGCTAGCCATTGCCCCGGTGTGTGAAGAAGCAGCCCGGCTTCCGGCATCGCTGCTACCTGCTTTGATGGCCGCTATTTTACACCCCTTTCTGATCAACGATGAAGCATGCTTTAGTAATTTATCCGGGTTTTGGATTGTTTCGATATAGAGCAGCTTTACCCGCGTGCTGGTGGCCGGATCAAAAACCTCATCCATAAATTCGAGCACCTCTTCGACTCCAAGCTGTGCTGAATTACCGACCGAAAAAACACTGGCAAAATGAAGTCCTTTAGGAATGCCTGATTCCATAATAAAAACCGCTGTTGCTCCGGAGCTGGAGATAAAATCGCAGCCCATCTGATCGAGTGCGGGAACAGGAGTGGTGAACACACTGGCATGTGCCGGGGTAATAATCCCAATGCAGTTCGGCCCGATCAATGAAGCTTCGTACCGATTTACGATGTTGACGATTTTCTGTTCAAGCTTTCGACCATCTTCGCTTATTTCGCTAAATCCTGCTGAAATAATAATGATACCGCGAGTATTTTTATCTCTACATAACTGCAACACAACATCAGGACAAAGCGTGGCAGGAATCGCTAATACCGCAGTTTCGATCTGGGGTAGCTGTTCAACTCTAGGATAAGCTTTGATTCCCTGAACTTCCTCTGAGCCGGGATTTACGACATACAACTCACCTTGATAGTTATTGTCAATCAGGTTTTTGAGTAGTTTTCCTCCTGGCTTTCTGATATCGTTCGATGCACCAATTACAACGATACTTTTAGGGCAGATCAATTCTCGTGTCAACATAACAGTGGGCTATTTTTGATCTAATTTACGAATTAGCCGTTCAATTGAATCTGATATTACTCAGGAAGAGGGAGAATTTGAAAGAAAGCTATCCGGCAATGCACATGACCGAAAATGAACCCCCTTCTTCCTGCCTCACACTTCCATCTTTCTAATTTTTTAAATAGCTTTGGCTCGTATGGCAAATCTTTCAGAACAGCGAATTATGGTGCTTTGTGACTTTTCGGAGTCGATGAACAATGCCATCGTGCATGGTGTGCGGATTTCCGGTATATTTCAGAAAGAGCTGTGCCTGTTTCATCCGCTTCAGCAAAAAGGAAAGAGCGATAAATTAGCCGTTCAGAAAGCACTGGGAAAAATTATTCACAAGCTAAAAAACGATCTGCCCAATATCCCGATTTCCAGCCTCACGCTAAAAGGAGATCTCACTCAATGTATCGACCGGATTGCTAATAAGTACGATGGGATTATGTTGGTGCTCACGTCTGAAAAGGTAAAAAAGAAATTACCGGCCCTGCAAATCAGCCAAATTCCGTTCCTGTTTGTAAATAGCAGCGATGAGCATTCTTTAAACTACAAAAACCCAATATTGCCTGTTGATTTCCGAAAGGTCATGAAAGACACCTCATTGTGGGCCAGTTATTTTGGTCGCTTTAACCAGGCAAAAACAACTGTATTAGCTGCCACCGAAAAAAATAAAGACGATGCCAAAATGATCCGTAAGAATTTGAAGTTTATCGAGAAGCTTCTGATGAAATTCAAGCTCGATTTTCAAATACAGAAAACTCCAAAAGGTAGTTTTAAATTACCTTTTGAAGCACTGAATAAGTGTCATCAAACTCATTATGACTTACTTATTATTCCGTCCAGTAAAAACATTAGCTTAATCGACTTGGTTATTGGGCTTCCGGAAGCTAAAATCATCAAAAAAGCGCAACAGGTACCCGTGCTTTGCATCAACCCAAAACGCGACATGTACATTCTTTGTGATTGATTTAACACCATCTTATTACAATTCAAAATTTTATTATTCCTTTGTAAGCGAATATAAATTTCAACTTATCCGATCATGCGTGTTTGTTTATTAATTCTTCTCCTGCTCGCTGCAAATGGCGTTTTTGCTCAAAAATTTGAATATGATGTTACTTTTCACGGTCTTGGAGATAATCGTGAATTCCAAAGCCAGGTCGCTAATTCGCAAACGATCTTAGGAGAACGAACCAGTTTTGCCGTTGGAACAACGTTAGACGAAAACCACCAAATTCGGGTTGGACTGAGTCATTTATTTGAATTTGGAAGTAATATTGAAGAACAAAAGCCAATTTTAACGGCTTACTATCATTACGCCAATGATGAACAGAAAGAGTTTTACTTCGGATCGTTTCCGCGAATGGATTTGATTGATTTTCCGCTAGCGCTGATTACTGATACGCTTTTGTATTACCGCCCCAACATCCAGGGCTTTTACGGTCGGTACAATTGGGACTGGGGCCACCAGAATGGCTTTGTTGACTGGACAAGCAGACAAACAGATACCCGGCGGGAAACTTTTATGGCTGGTTTTTCAGGCGAAATAAGGCACGCTAATTTTTTCTTTCAAAATTACATTACGCTGTTTCATTTTGCAGGTACGGCTATTCATGGAGCTGAAAGCCGTGTGAGTGATGATTTGGGCATGATCTTTTTTGTTGGTTCTGATCTTGACCAGCTTCTTTCTTTGCAAAAATCGTACGTCAGAGCCGGAATTTTTAGTTCGAAATACCGGGAGCGAGGATTGACAGATGGCTATGTCGATTCCAATAGCTTTATGGCTCAACTGTACGGCGAAAGCAAGTATTTTGCACTTCGATCAACCTTAAATGTGGGCGATGGACACAACATTATGAATGGCGATCGCTTTTATGATGTCGACAGTTATTGGCGAACCGATGTAATCTGGAAATTCATCAACAGCAGATATGTTGAAGGTCGCTTTAACCTTTCCTTTCACCTAGTTGACGGAGGAACCTTGGATCAGTCGCAACAGCTGGCGATTATTTATAAGTTTGGCAATTAATCTGTATTGCCTGTGATTTCCATTTCATCCAGCAAATAACCGGCTCCGGCATATTTGTCGATAATGAGTAGCATGTAACGAACGTCGAGCATGATGTTGCGGCACTGGTCCGGATCGAACATGATGTCGCTCATGGTTCCTTCCCAGCAGCGGTCAAAGTTCAAACCAACCAGCTCCCCTTTTTCATTGATTGCCGGGCTTCCGGAATTTCCTCCGGTAGAATGAATTGAAGCAATATAAGCAACCGGCATTTCGCCATTTTCTGAAAAACCATCAAAATCTTTGCTGCTGTAAATTGCTTTTAATTTCTCCGGAATTTGATAGTCCGGATTATCAGTCGCTACCTTCTCCATAATTCCTGTTAAGGTTGTGTAATAATCGTATTCCACGCCATCGCGAGGTTCATAACCTTGTACTTTTCCATAGGCTATCCGCATTGTAAAATTAGCGTCGGGATACAATCGTTCATCTTTTTGCATAGCCAAAATACCCTGCATATATGTTTTCTGAACGTTTTCAATTTTTTCATTCACGCCCCGATAAACCAGTTCAATATTTCGCACGTAATGAAACCGTAATGAATGGTAAAGCTCAACTAAAGGGTCTTTTTGAAGTTTGTCAATCCACTTTTCATTAAAATTCAAACTGATTTCCTTCATTTTCTGCGGATCAGCCAAAACCGATTTATCGTATATTTTCCGAATAATTTTTTCATCATCGTATCGATCAAACATTTCCTTAAAGTCAGCCGCCAAGAAACTGGGATCCAGATCCTGACGCAACATTCGAAGAAGTTTAAGAAAAACCTCCTGATCCGTTTCTTTGTCGTAATTTCGGTAGAATTCATCAACTTTCGTAGCTATCGCTTGCCGATAAAGATCTCTTCTTGACTCTGACATGCGTTTCCATCCTCTGTCACTTTTAGGAAAATAGCTTGGAAGATCGAAAATGTCAATTCCTTTAAAAACAACTTCCTGATAATAATTATAAGCTCTGTCGAACGGCAGCAAATCCATATATAGTTTATCAAACTGAGGCAATACAGAACGATACTGTTCTTCCAATCGATTATTTTGTTGATACCAGGCTTCAAATTCTGCCTCAAATTCACGTTTTCTTTCAACCGCATTTAATCGGTTCAATCCTCTGATTTCGCCCTTCCATCGCTTCCAGGAATTACTCGATTTGGCAAATTTAGATGCATATTGAATTCTGGTTTTGGGATCAGCTTTCATATGTTTTGAAAAAATATTCAATCTGGCTGTACGGATTTTTATTCGATCAGGATTACTTTGATCAATCAGCATTTCAACCGCCTGGGAAGGTAAATATTCCTGGGTTGTTCCCGGATAGCCCATCAGCATCATAAAATCATTTGGTTTTACACCATCAAGGGAAATTGGTAACCACTTTCGGGGCTGGTACGGAACATTACTTTCTGAATATGCTGCCGGTTCATTATTCACATTGGCATACACCCGAAAGATTGCAAAATCAGCATTGTGTCGAGGCCACATCCAATTATCGGTATCGCCACCAAACTTCCCGATTGACTCGGGAGGTGCCGCCACCAAACGAACATCAGGAAATACTTTGTAGACATACAAAAAATATTGATTTCCAAAAAACAAGGGTTTAATCACTGCTTCGTATTTTCCGTCTTCGGACGCCTTTTTCTGAAGTCGTTTAATGTTTTCGTTCAGTTTCAGTTGAAGGTTGTCAGCTTGCAAACTATCACAATCGGCATACACCGAATCTGTTACATCTAACATTCGCTCCAAAAACCGGGCAGTCAACCCGGGGTTGGGCAATTCCTCCTCTTTTGACATCGCCCAAAACCCATCAGATAAGTAATTTTGTTCGACCGAACTATGCGACTGGATGGACGAGAAACCACAATGATGATTGGTAAGCAATAGTCCCTGATCGGAAATCATTGCACCTGTGCAACCTTTGCCAAATATGACGACGGCATCCTTTAAGCTATTTTGATTGATACTGTAAATGTCGTCTGCGGTCAGTTCAAAACCCATTTCCTGCATCTCATCAATGGTATACTTATCAAGCATGGTGGGAACCCACATCCCCTCTTTTCCAAATGCAGAAAGAGAACAACCAATTATAAGTAGTGCGAACAAAAAATTCTTCATTATTCTAAAACAAGCTTTATCAGTAACAAACAGGAAACGCCAGAAAATGGTTTGAGGTAGCGTACAAAATCAAAAAACAACAAGAAAATAAGACTTAATAGATTTCTTCAGTTTGGTGATAACCATCTGCAACAACTGTGGAAGAAATATTGTCTTTATTCACCAGAATTGGCTCAAGTAGATAAGCCGGAACAAGTCGCTTGCCGTTACTGACAGTCGTGTAGTCTTTTTCAATCGTCTTCTCTTTAGCCAACTTAACAGCTACTTCAGCCGCTTTCTTCGACATTTCGCCCAGGGGTTTATAGATAGTGGCTGTATGGTTTCCTTTGACAATTTCTCTGATTATCTCCAAATCGGCATCCTGGCTCACAATTTTAACTTTCCCCAATAATCCAGCTTCGTTTAGTGCCCGATGAACACCATACGCAATCTCATCTGAGCCAGCAATTATCACATCGATCGAACTATCGTTTTGAGCTAAAATTTCGTTGGTACAGCGATAACCTTCTTCGGGAGTCCAACTGGAAGTATATTCACTATAGACAATTTGAATATCTCCTGATTCAACCTTTTCCTGAAGCTCATTCATTTGTCCAATAAACAACATTAACGCGTTGTTGTCATTTTCGTTGCCAATAATTAAAGCATATTTACCAGTTGGAACAATTGAGGTCATGTACTCGGCTTGTAGCTCGCCCACCCGCACACTGTTTGTCGTGATGTAAAAATCCAGGTCGCAATTTCGAATTAACCGGTCGTAGGCAATTACCTTCACCTCTTCACGATGGGCAGCCTCAATAATTTCCGCGGCTTCATTTTGGTTAGAAGAAACAACAATCAAGACATCCACTCCCTGCTCAATCAGATCTTTTGCCTGTCTGTTTTGTTTCGCTTGATCATTGTTCGCGTTTCTAAAAATAACCTCGCCACCCAATTTTTCAATATTCTCTGTAATCAAAGATTTATCTCGCTCCCATCGTTCGTGCTCCAATGAGTGCATCAACAACCCCACTTTTACAGTTGACTTTTGACAACTTTGAAAAGCTACGAAAGCCAATAACAAACACGCTATAAATACATTACAATTCTTCATTTCTTAAGTCTCAAGTAAAGAGGGTGCAAAAATAGTTAATTCACATCAGTAAGCGAGCGTTTCAACTCTGCTTCATAACAGGATTAAACACAATAAATTAGAAGCGCTTTAAGAATTGATAAACCTTATGGACAGGAAGTCCCATGACATTGTAGAAAGAGCCTTCAATTTTTTGGATACCGACAAACCCAATCCACTCCTGAATACCATATCCGCCAGCTTTATCGTAGGGCTTAAATCGATCAACATAGTACTCTATTTCTTCTTCTGTCAAATCATCAAACCACACTTCTGTTACGGCATGAAACGAGTATTTTTTGCTAGCTGATTGAATACTCACGCCCGTAATCACCTGATGTTGTGAACCCGAAAGTTGCTTCAACAACGCTACTGCTTCTTTTTTATCTTTTGGCTTTCCAATTACTTCTTCATCTTTCCAAACAATCGTGTCCGCAGCTATTACCAGGCTATTTTCAGGCGATTCTTCACGTACCTTAGTCGCCTTTAAGTCAGCCAAATATTCTGGGATTGCCGTCATTCCAAATTCCGGCGGATAATATTCTTCAACATTTGAAACCTGCACCTTGAAATCCAATCCAAGCTCTTTTAGCAGATGCTGACGTCTGGGTGATTTTGACGCCAATATGAGTTGATATTTATTTAGATTATCTATTACCATTAAGTTGACCTCCAATAATATGAGTGATCGTTAATCCACGTATCCTGTGCTTTCATGACTTGCTCAATGACATCCCGGGCACAGCCTTCTCCCCCCTTCTTGTCCGAAATATAAGAAGAAATTTCCTTAATTTCATTGACAGCATCAATCGGGCAAACCGCTATTCCAACTGTTTTCATTACCTGATAATCCACGATATCGTCACCCACAAAAAGGATTTCATCATCCTGCACTCCCGTTTTCGACTTAAAATCCTCAAGACTTTTCATCTTATCACGCACGCCCATATAGATATATTCAACGCCCAATTTTTCGTAACGAAAGCGCACCCGCTCTAAGTTCCCACCGGTAATAATTCCCACTTTATATCCCATATTGAGGGCATTTCGCAAGGCATAGCCGTCTTTCACATTAGCCGTTCGAACCGGAACACCCTCTTCGTCGAGAGTCATTGTATCCGCAGATAAAACCCCATCAACATCAAAAACTAAGGCCTTTATATTTTTTAATCTTTCTTTGAAAAACGCCATCTTCTATTCTTATTTTTTTGAGTTATAAATACTTCTCGAAATAAAACTATATATTTTCCGAAGTTCCGGTTTATAGGACAACAATTCCAGATGCTTATCGATGATTGTTTCATCGTAGCGAACAGCCGGCCCTGTTTGTGCATCAATTGGTTTTAACGACATCACTTTCAGCGCTGTTTCCTGAATTAATGGTTTTAACAAACTAAAATCCAGTCCTTTTTCTCCAAGTAAACCATCGCCAATATGGTAGAAGTGGTTGACAAAGTTGCACGTAAAAACTGCCGCCAAATGCAATGATTCCCGTTCTTCAGAATTAACCAGCGATACATTCTGCGATAACCGATTGGCCAATTGTTTCAATTCCTGTAAGAATTCGACAGAACTTGCTTCCAGGCAAATTGGGATGTTTGAAAAATCGACCTCTCGCTGTTTGGAAAAAGTTTGCAGTGGATAAAATACACCGTGATTCTTGAAATAGCCGGCAAGTATTTCCATAGGCACACTTCCCGCCGTATGGACAACTCGTGAGCGTTTATCAATTTGCTTTAAAACCCGTTCAAGCACATCATCTTTTACCGACACAATAACTAAATCAGCTTGTTTCAATTTCTTTAAGTCAATAGTATAAGGACAGCCTAGCTGATCAGCCAATGCTTTAGCCGAAGTTTCAGTTCTGCTGCATACCTGAACTATTTCAATTCCATTTTCCGTTAAAGATTTACCCAGTTGTGTCGCCAAATTTCCAGCTCCCACCAATGTTACAGTCTTTATCATTTTTGAGGATTTTTGCTGTTTCAAAATAACTAAAAACAAAACAATTTCCCGGTTTTATGTCCACCTATTTTTTTCAAACCACAAATCCAATCTGGCGTATTAAATAGTTTTTCCATTCAAAATAGCTGTAATTGTTACCGATCTACTATTTTTAAACTCAAATGAGTTCAAATGAAACGAGCATTTTAAAGTTCTTGCATCAAGGAGGATGATTATAAGCGAGTTCCAGATGATGCATTTAAAACCAGCAATTATAATCAGATGAAACGAGCATGTAAAAATATTCACACACAGAAGCATGATTATTTAAAGCGAGTTCCATGTGTTGCAAAAAATAAACAATTATAAACACATGAAAAACATTTGCTTTTTTAACTCCACTTTATTCTGGGGCGGTGGCGAAAAATCGCATCTGGAATACGCTATAAATTTTCAGCGACATAATTACCAGGTGTGTATTGTTGCTTCTTCCGATTCGGTATTGGAGTCAAAAGCAAGAGAATCCGGAATTCGGGTTTACACCTACAAAATTTCGAATCTATCATTTTTAAATCCATTCAAAATAAATGCATTAGCAAAATTCTTCCAATCAAAGAACATTGACACCCTGTTTTTAAATTCTTCTCCCGATTTGAAATTTGGCGGACTCGCTGCCCAAAAAGCGGGTGTGAAGAATATTGTTTACATGCGAGGATTGGCTGTTCCGGTAAAAAGCAATACATTAAATCGTTATCTGTTAACAAAAGTCATCACGCATCCTGTGCCCAACTCGCTTGATACCCGAAAAGCCTTCCTTACCCATTTGAAACCCCATTTAGACGAATCGAATGTACCGGTTATTTACCGCGGAATTAATTTTGAAGAATGGGATTCACGTCCGGTGAGTGCTCCTGATTTTAGCGCAAACGACAAAATTATTCTAGGAAATGTTGGACGGCTGGTAGAACAGAAAGGACAAAAGCATTTGGTTGAGCTTGCAAATATTCTACGAGAAAGAAAACTCAATTTCAAACTCTATATTGTTGGTAGCGGCCCGCTGGAAAACAACTTACAAAAGCTAATTCAGAAAAATAAGCTGGAAAATCTGGTAGAGCTGGCAGGATTTCAATCGGATGTAAAAAGCTTTTTAAACAGCATTGACCTGTTTGTTTTTCCATCGCTTTGGGAAGGTTTTGGGAACGCTATGGTGGAGGCCATGGCAGAGAAAAAAGTACCTGTTGCTTTTAAGCTAACCAGCAATCCGGAAATTATTGAAAATGGGGAAAACGGCTTCTTAATTGATTATGCAGATATGAATGCATTTGCTGATAAAGTTGAATTTCTGGCAACCCATCCGGAAAAACGAAAAGAAATGGGTGAAAAAGCCAGAGAATCAGTCATTCAAAAATTCTCCTTCGAAAAAATCATGGCTGAATGGGAGAAACTATTGGGTTAACTTTTCAGAACTTCTATCCATCCAGGGGAATAGGAAAAAGCAATAAAAGAATATAAAGAAATTGGAGCCAACATGGGTTTCAAAGTTTGAATCGCCAAAGTTTGCAATAAACATGCTAATCAGAAAAAGCAGGAATATCGGACTCCGATATGCTTTTGACTTCACAACCGGGTAAACGATAAAAAAGGCAATCAATAGTAAACCTATAAGGCCGAACTTCACCATGTAATTGAGATACTGGTTATGTGCATTTCCGTAGCGAGCCGGATCCATTTTAGACTGATTCTTTTCGTAGGCCTCGGCATAAGCTTTTTTCCAGTTTCCGGTTCCCACTCCTAACCAAAAATGATCTTTAATAATTGTTATTGCAGCACGAGTATATTCAATACGTTGTGCCAACGAATGTTGGTTTGCAGCCCTTGTTTTCAGGTAGGTATCAATCTCCCAAATACTCATGTATATTCGGGGATAAAGAGATATTCCTTTATCTGCAAAAATATAATTACTTATGCCATGCTCTATGTTTTTTATATCCTGATCAGATAGTTTTCGGACTCCTTCTGCATCTTTACGCAGTCCTTTCGAAGTCAGGTATCTGATCAGTGTTTGACTAACCGGATAACCCGTTTCATCAACTTCATTATACTTAATATCAGCTCGCCTATTCCATTCTAATTCCAACTCCTTTTCACAAACAAAAAGCCAGACGTAATGTCCGTTTTCCAGCAATTTATTATCCAAATTATGGTTGTATTTATTACCCAAATGAGTTGTTTCTGCTAATTCTTCAGTTGTAACTTTTTCAACTGTGTAAAACCGTTTTACGGCGTAAGCTAAATAGAGCGACGGAGCTAAAACCAAAACAAGCAAAAGGCCTAAAATAATTCGTTTGAGTATTGGCTTTTTTATGCGAGAAGACAGGATAAGCAAACAAAAAAACGCAGTCCCAATGAAAGTTAGCACTCCAGTGAGCGACTGATGCCAAATCAGGAAAACAACCAGAAAAATTGCCCCGGCAACCGATATTAATTTGAGGGATTTCTTTTGCTGATAAAAGTCGGTTAACAGAAAATAGCCAATCAGAATTAGTGATAAAACCAGTTGAAAGCTAAACCGGATGTGATGTATAAATCCATACTTCTGCGCTTCTAGTAGTGAGTTTTCATCTTGTAAATAAAAATAGACAAAGGTGATTAATGCTGAGCTAAAAACGGCGACAACAAAAACATACAAAACATTTCGCTGTAACTTTGCTGAAATAGATGGCGCAAAAATAAAAGCTAAAGGAATCAGCAAATACGATAGATTCTTCTTTAAATCATAAATGGCCCAATGCCAGTCGTTAGTAAAAACTAACCAAAGCACATAAACCAAAAAAACTGCCACCGGAAAAAGTAACAGTTGATGATTTCGGAAGCGAGCTTTAATCTTGCTTTTCTTTAATTGAAACAAGGATGCCAAAAATAATAACCCGATCGACGTCGATATTAATCCTTCAGAAAAAGGCAATGCAACGGCAAAAATTAACATTGCCACATAAAAAAAGTCGATCCGATTTAGCTTGGTCATCCTTTACCTTTAATAGTTTAAAACGCTTGCGAAAATAATATAGTATACCCAATTTAAACTATTCCTTGACCACTAAAATAAAACAAGTAGAGTTACTTCATATTATCTGGCCTTCGAGTGTTCCGTTCTTCCTGACGTTCTTTTTTATTATTCCCTGAAAAAAGGTTGAAAATCCAACTTTTTTCAATGGTCTCAGCAGCATCAACAATATTATCAACGCTCTTTCCAACTTTATAAATCGTCGTGTCGACATTATCCGCCATGGTGGAATCATAAACCAACCGATTTACAAGTCCGTTTCCATTATTCATCGATTTTGAAAAAATCAATAGCTCGTTTGCAATCGTATCAGTGCGAGACATGATATTTCCAAATTGATCCATTGCTGTATGAAACTCGTGAGTGATTGTGGTGTCGTTCACCAGTTTTCCCAAATCGCCTTCGCCTCGGTTTATCTTACGAGTAATACCATCAATACTCTGTGAAACTGAAATCATTTCATCACCAAACTGACTGAGCTTTGTCGTAATTTCGTCATCATTCAGCAACTTAGCGATATCGCCGTCTCCGTTATTCAATTTATTAGTCATCTCAACCAGATTTTTCGTAATTATTTGCCCATCGTCAATAACTACTTTGGCTTCTTTAAGAATCTCTTCAATATCCAGCGAGTTTGTCGATTCTAATTCATCATCATCGGAGATACTTCCAGCATTGGCTGACCCGGGATGAATCTTAACAATTTTGCTACCCATTAGCCCATCACTCCCAATTTCAACTTTCGAATCCTTTCGTATAAACTCTCTTACTTTATCATTAATTGACATTTTAACAAGAATCGTAGAATCTGAAACAATATCTATTTTCGACACCGTACCGACATTGATTCCTGAGTATCGAACATTATTGCCTTGAACGAGACCTTTTACATCTTTGAAATAGCTATTTACTGTAAAGGTTGACGAAAACAAATCCTGTTTACTACCTAAATAGTAAATACCAACTATGAATATAAATAAACCGAGTGTTACAAATATACCAAGCTTCAACGGCTGGTTCTTATTTTTCTTCATCTCATTATAATTTTAAATTTTCATAAGAGTTCCTCTCATTCTATCGATTGTATTAAAGTCTTTCAATAGAATTCGCAAGCTCATTTCGAACGAACTCAATTACCATGATTCTCCCGTGTCTCAAAACTTTTACAAGCTCATTTCACAACTTCACTTTTAAGTGAAATAGGAGCTAACTTTCTTATCATCACTCTCACTTAGCTCTGTAAAAGTCCCTTCAACATAAAACTTCCCGCCCATCATCAACTTCAATTTTTCAGAAGAAGTAATGCGTGCGCACTTGATATCGTGGGTGATTATAATTGACGACGTATTGTATTTTTCCTGAACACGAAGAATAAGCTCACTAATCTCTCCTGAGGTAACCGGATCTAAACCAGTGGTTGGTTCGTCATACAGAATTATTTCAGGCTTCAGAATAAGCGTTCTGGCTAAACCAATCCGCTTTTTCATACCTCCGGACAACTCAGCAGGCATTTTATTAATCGCATCCTTCAAGCCAACACTTTCCAGTGCTTCTTCTACCATTTCTGCAACTTCCTTCTTGTTTTTTGACTCCTGGGTTCGTCGAATAGGGAACTCAAGATTTTCCTTAACCGTCATTGAATCATAAAGCGCTCCACCCTGAAAAAGGTAACCAACCTTCTTTCTCATTTCGTCAAGTTCTTCATCTTCCACACCCAGAATATCTTTTCCCAAAACACAAATTTCACCCGAATCGGCCTCTATCAGCCTAACAATACATTTTGCCAAAACAGACTTACCAGTACCCGATTCACCCAAAATAGCAATATTTTTACCCCTTGGTAAAACCATACTAACATCTTTCAACACATCTTTCTCTCCAAATCCCTTTTTAAGATTCTTTATTTCGATAACGTTTTCCATCCTATTTTTTTAAAAGCCGTAAATAATATCCGATACCTGCACAGCAATTAAATCAATAATAAATATTACCAACGAAGCTGTTACAACGGCTGAATTTGCTGAAATCCCTACTGACTCCGTTCCTTTATCGGTATGATACCCTTTATATGCACCAATCAGTCCAATAAAAAACCCGAAAAACACAGATTTGACCGTTGCAGGAACAACGTCTGAAAAGCTAAGTGAATTAAATGCTTGAGATATAAATAGTCGAACTGACATACTTTCATGCATATTAACTGCTACAAAAGAACCTAAAAGCCCGACAGCATCAGCGAAAAAAACGAGTATGGGAACCAATAAAGTAGTTGCCAACACACGGGAGGCAACTACGAAATTTAACGGTTTAGTGCCGGATACCTCCATGGCATCCAACTGCTCTGTTACTTTCATTGCACCCAGTTCCGCACCAATTCCCGAACTTATCTTTCCGGCACAAAGAAGTGCAGTAATGACTGGCCCAATTTCTCGGATGATTGAGACAGCAATCATCCCGGGCAGCAAAGACTGTGCGCCAAAATCAACCAAAACCGGACGCGATTGCAGGCTCAAAACCAGTCCCATAATAAAACCAGTAATTGCAATTAACGGCAAAGTCTTGTTTCCAATCTGATAGCCTTGTTTGATTAACTCTTTGTGCTCAAATGGGCCACTAAACAGTTGCCTGACGACATTTACTGTAAACAATAAAATATCTCCCACCTCAATGAAAAATGTATTCAACGAGCTAGTTATTTTACTTAGCATCATATTATAGTGCAGTTATGACTTTCCTCTTCAATTGCAATAACTATACTCTACACAATACTTTTGACTAATTACAAAGTAAGCATTCGAAAAGCAAGAGCCTAATTCGCTCATAATCTGAACATTTGACACAAATAAGAATATTACTGGAATATGAATATGATGTTAAATAATAATGAGATGAGAGCAACTTCTGTAGATAAATGCAAACAGATATAGAAAAAAAGTCTACACCTTAAGCCTGTAACTTTGTAGAAAAAAGGTAAGATGAGAACAGGTTTGATGATATGTATAGCAACAAAAAGCCCGTTGCTCTGGAGAACAACGGGCTGGTAAAGAATGGCGACGACCTACTCTCCCACATTTCTGCAGTACCATCGGCG
>NZ_JBSQYS010000055.1:0-21321 GCF_055140945.1 Sunxiuqinia sp. | reverse complement strand
TTTTTTACCCGTCATAATTACTTCTTTAACATCCTACAGGAGCAGCTTAAAAAGACCAATATCTGAGAATCTACCTTCTCAATATTTCCTGAAAAACTTAATTCTGTTACGCTAGAAAATGCAAGCGCTGTACCATAATTAGTTTCACTTAGTACAAAACGCTGAAAAACAAGCAGATCACAAAAGTTCATAATAAATCGTGAGACCTTTAATACTTCAACACCTATTTTGATTGTGGAATTTCGAAGAAGAAACGTGTAATTAATCCACAACAGTCAGACTGCAAACAAGCCAATTAATAATTCAGCAAATTCTTTTTGATATAAAATCGAATATAATCAGCCATCCCCCGGAACAGACCCATTCGCGATGTTCGATAGGCTACCAACACATGGCGTGCATTGTCGACGGTTTATACCAACGGTGTCCGATGTATGTCCTACAATAGTCGTTGAGCAGATATAAATCTTGCGAAGTCACTAGCTTTTTTGTTAAAGTTGGAATGATTTTTTCATTTCCATATAGAAAGTTTTCGTATATGATTGATCAGAATAATCTTTTTTCAGTAAATATTCCTAAATCAGACAAGCCAAGAGTTGTGATTATTGGTGGAGGATTCGGAGGTGTTCGAGCAATCAATAAGCTTGATTCCAATAAGTATCAGATTGTGCTATTGGATCGATATAACTACCATACCTTTCAACCTTTGTTGTATCAGGTAGCCACTGCCGGGCTTGAACCTGACTCCATAGCAGGACCACTTCGGAAAATAACCAAAAAGAAAAAAGACACCTATTTTCGCATGCTTCGGGTTAGTGAGGTTAACACCGATGAAAAAACTCTGACGACAAACGCCGGCCCGCTAAACTACGACTACCTGATTGTTGCCACCGGAGCAAAAATCAACTTTTTTGGTAACGCTCGATTAGCCAAGCATGCCTTTCCGTTGAAACAAGTTACACATGCGTTGGATTTACGCAGCCATATTTTCCAACAATTAGAAAAATCAGAAATTGTTACCAGTGAAAAGCACAAGAAACGCTTGATGACTTTTGTTGTCGTTGGAGCCGGGCCAACAGGTGTTGAAGTGTGCGGTGCGCTGGCGGAACTGAAAAATAACGTCCTTCCAAGAGATTACCCGCAGCTTGATGTGAGCAGTATGCAAATTCATCTGGTTGAAGGTAAAAATCGTGTATTGCCGGCGATGTCTGAAAAATCAGGAGAAAAGGCTCGCCAGTATTTAGAAAAAATGGGAGTCAATATTCAACTGGAAACACTTACTGATGACTATGATGGAAAGATTGTAAAACTAAAAAACGAACAACAGATTGAAGCGGGAACATTGGTTTGGGCCGCCGGGGTTCAAGGAAATCTGATAAACGGGTTTGGAGAGAAAAGCATCAAAAAAGGAACGCTGATGGTTAACGAAACCAACCATGTTTTTAAAAATTATGAAACGAAAGTAATTTACAATGATGTCTTTGCTCTTGGCGATGTTGCCCACATGCTTCATAAAGACTATCCGAACGGACTTCCGGGGCTCGCTCAATCGGCTATGCAACAAGGGAAACAGCTAGCTAAAAACTTAAACAGAATGGCGGCAAATAAGCCGTTTAAAGCATTCCGCTATAAAAACAAAGGAGCATTGGCAACGATTGGAAGAAATAAAGCAGTAGCCGATTTGCCAAAACTCTTTTTAAGCGGCTTTATCGGCTGGTTTATCTGGATGGTTGTCCATATCCTTTTTCTGATTGGTTTTAGAAATAAGGCGGTTGTTTTTGCAAACTGGATATGGAATTACTTCACATACGACCGGGGTATCCGGCTAATCCTTCGCCCGTCATCAAAGAAAAAAGACCAAATGAGCAAGGAAATGATTCAAGAGATGCACGAAGCATAATAAAAAAAAGACAAGATAGCTATGGACAAGTTAAACGTAACTCAGAAGTTGATTAAAGAGCATTTAGTAGAAGGTTCGCTTGAACCCGGAAATGAAATCGCTTTAAAGGTTGACCATATTTTGCAGCAAGATGCCACCGGAACGTTAGTGATGCTTGAGCTGGAGAAACTAGGATTGAAAAAACTACAAACCGAAGTGGCTGTCCAATATGTTGACCACAATTTGCTTCAAGCGGATTTCAAAAACGCGGATGATCACGCCTTTTTGCAATCGGCAGCTCAAAAATACGGTTACTGGTACAGCCGGGCAGGTAACGGAATTAGTCATGTTGTACATATGGAGCGATTTGGGAAACCCGGAAAACTAATGATCGGCTCCGACAGTCATACTTGTTCAGCAGGAAGCATGGGAATGCTTGCAATGGGCTCGGGTGGATTGGATATTACCACTGCAGCTGCCGGACATCCCTATTATATTACCATGCCCAAAGTGCTTGGCGTTGAACTAACCGGAAAATTACCCGAATGGGTCAGTGCAAAAGATATCATATTGGAAATGTTACGCCGCTTCAATGTAAAAGGGGGCGTAGGCTACATTGTCGAGTATTTTGGACAAGGCCTGAAAAATTTAAGCGCCTGGGATCGGCATGTTATTGCCAACATGGGTGCTGAATTAGGCGCCACGACCTCCGTTTTTCCTTCGGATGAACAAACGAAAATTTGTTTAACACAGGAAGAACGAGAAGAAGACTGGCAAGAAATTATTGCAGACGATGGTGCAGAATACGACAGGTATGAACAAATTAATCTAAATGAACTGGTTCCTTTGATTGCAACACCAAGCAGTCCCGGCAATGTTGTTCCGGTGAGTGAAGTCGCCGGAAAATCAATTTCTCAAGTTGTGATCGGTTCATCGGCAAACCCCGGCTTACGTGATTATTGGATCGTAAGTGAAATTGTAAAAGGGAAAAACATAGCTCCTGAAGTATCTCTGGACATCAATCCATCATCTCGCGAAAAGATTGAAGATTTGGGAAAACTAGGAGCAATTAATTCGCTCATTCAGGCTGGAGCACGTTATCACCAAACCGGATGCATGGGATGCATTGGCATGGGACAAGCTCCTGCAACAAATACAATTAGCTTGCGAACGATGCCTCGAAACTTCCCCGGGCGATCAGGTACTGCCGATGATCAGGTGTATCTGTGTAGTCCAGAGACTGCTGCAGTTTCCGCTCTCCATGGAAAAATAACTGACCCACAGGAATATGGAAAAAGCGTAGCTTATCCTGTATTTTCGGAGCCGGAAAAAGCCTCCGTTAATCGGATGATGCTCATTCCTCCCCAAGAAAACGGCTATAAAACGGAATTAAAGAAAGGGCCCAACATTAAATCGCTACCGGATTTTACCACATTGGAAAACGACTTTGAAGTACCAATTCTTCTAAAAATGGGCGACAATGTTTCCACTGATGAGATATTGAAAGCCGGAGCTGAAGTGCTCCCTTTACGAAGCAATATTGAAGCGATTAGCAAATATGCCTACCAAGATATTGATCCTGTTTTTCATGAATCAGCCTTAAAAGCAAAAATGGCTTTTGGAGGCCATATTGTTGTTGCCGGTGAGAATTATGCACAAGGTTCCAGCCGCGAACATGCAGCAATAGCTCCACGCTATTTAGGACAAAAAGCTGTAATTGCGAAAAGCTATGCGCGAATAGGCTTCCAAAACCTGGTGAATTTCGGAATCATCCCATTCATTTTTGAAAACCCAGAGGACTTGGATCAACTGACAGAAAACAACATCCTGATTTTCAGAGATGTGATTGAAGCGGTAACAGCCGGTGAAACCATTACGGTTTATAACCAAGGGAATAAAAAAGGAATCAACCTGTCCTGTAAATTGAGCAAGCACCAGCGGGAAATTTTACTTGAAGGCGGATTAATTAATTACTTAAAAATACATTCATAAGAAAAATCATGTGTAAGAATGAACTTCCTCTGGGAGAAAGCCTGGAAGACACCTATCTTCGGGTACTGCCCTATCGGCAAAATGTCATTGCTCCAACGATTAAAGAAGGAAAAAGAATTTTGATTTCCGGACATGGAAACAGCTTGCGCGCATTAACTAAGTACTTGGATAATACGATGGATGATGATATTTCAACCCTTGAAATACCAACCGGAAAACCATTAATTTACGAATTGGATGAAGAGCTAAAACCAATCAATCATTATTATCTATAAACACGAAACTCGAATAAATTTATGAAAATCATATTGACAGGGATACAAGCAGCAATTTTTGATATGGATGGCGTGATAACCCAAACGGCCATTCAACATGAAAAAGCCTGGAAAAAGCTGTTTGATAATTTTTTAGAAACAAGAAAAGAAGAGTTTAGTCCTTTCAACCACAACGATTACTTAAGCTATGTTGATGGGAAACCTCGCTATAAAGGAGTATCCAGCTTTCTAAAATCAAGAAATATCGAACTTCCTTATGGGGAAAATACAGATTCACCGGATAAAGAAACCGTATGTGGACTCGGAAACAAAAAGAACCGATACTTTCTTGAAGTCCTCGAAAGCGAGGGAGTAAAAGTCTATCAGGATACAATCGGTCAAATTAAAAAGTGGAAGGCTATTGGCTTGAAAGTCGCCGTTATTTCATCCAGTAAAAACTGTAAAACAATACTGGAGAAAGCAGAGGTTCTGGAACTGTTTGATGCACGGATTGATGGAGTTGTTTCAAACGAACTAGGGTTGAAAGGAAAACCGGCTCCCGATGTGTTTATAGAAGCAGCCAAACAGCTAAATGTATCGAACGAAAAAACGATCATCTTCGAAGACGCAGAATCGGGAGTAGAAGCAGGAAAAGCAGGAAAATTCAGATTTGTTTTTGGAGTAAAAAGAAAAGGTGAGAAACGTAACTTGTTATCTCGTGGAGCTCATTGGGTTATTCGAAATCTGGAGGAAGTAAAAATTGCAAATTCCACTGCTGACGAGCCAACCTTCAAAGAAGAACTGCCTTCAGCAATGAGCAATAGCGAAACCATTTTCAAACAGTTTGCTAACAAAAAGCCAGCTCTGTTTTTTGATTATGACGGTACGCTATCTCCCATTGTTTCAAAGCCAGAGGATGCAATCCTCTCTGAAAAGATGCGCGAAACAATCATTGAAGTAGCAAAAAATTATCCTGTCGCCATTGTAAGTGGCCGGGATTTGCGGGACATCCAAAAATTGGTGAATCTTGATCACCTGATTTATGCCGGAAGCCACGGGTATCACATTGAGGGACCGGATAATTTGTACCTAGAGAATGAAAAAGCGCAAGCAATTTTACCCTTGCTCGACAAGCTGGAGCACGAATTACAAAATGATATTGAGCAAAAAATCGAAGGATCAAAAATTGACCGTAAAAAGTTTGCAATAGCAGTGCACTACCGAAATGTAGCTGAAAAGCACGTAGAGCAGATAAAATCGCAGGTACAAAAAATTGTAGCCGATCACGATAAACTAAAACTAGGTACCGGAAAGCTCATTCTGGAAATCAAACCAAATATTGATTGGCACAAAGGGAAAGCTGTTTATTGGTTAATCGAAAAACTGAACTTGAAAAAAGAAGAGGTTTTACCAGTCTATTTTGGCGATGACGTTACCGATGAAGACGCGTTTCGGGCAATTATAGACGACGGTATTAATATTTTAATTGGAGAACATGATGAACCAACCGCGGCACATTACAGCATTAAGAATGTTGACGAGCTTCAGTCTTTCCTGAGCCAATTAAATCAACAACCTTAAACTGAAAAACACAGGAAAATATCAAAACAATGGATAACTGGACAATTTCATACGCAGACTATCAATCGGAAGAACAAGCAAAAAGAGAAGCGCTTTTAGCAACAGGGAATGGCTATATCATGCTACGTGGCGCATTTGAAGAAACCCATGACGACGAGACACACTATCCGGGCACATACTTAGCCGGAGGTTATAATCGCTTAAAAACGGACGTTTCGGGCAAAGAGATTGAAAATGAAGACTTGGTAAACTGGCCCAATCCCCTTCCATTGACTTTTTGCATTAATGATGGAAAGCCTTTTCATATTGACCAGGTGAACATTCAGGAGTTCCAAAATGACCTGAACCTCCAGTCTGGTGTTTTAAGCCGAAAAATTAAGTTTACTGATCAGGAAGGCAATACCAGTTCGCTCATAAGTAAACGATTTGTAAGCATGGATAGCATGCACATTATTGGACTGGAATGGGAGTTAATTCCTGAAAACTGGGAAGGAAACCTTCGCATCACATCTTCGATTGATGGCACTGTAATCAATAACAATGTCGCCCGATACAGTGATTTAAACAGCAAACACCTTGAAGTAACAGGAACAAATCATCCGGCAACTAACACAATAAGCCTGGTAGCACAGGCCAATCAATCGAAGGTGAGAATGGCAATTGCTAGCCGCACCGAAATTTTCATAGAAAATAAGCATGTACAAACTTCAAATCACTTTGAAGGTAAAAACGGGAAAGCCATACTGGATCTGGATCTCTCTGTTTCTAAATTGCAACCTGTTCATCTTGAAAAAATAATTACTCTTTATACTTCGAAAGATGTTGCCATTAGCGAGCCTCTTTTCCAGGCCGAAAATAGTATCCGAAAACTTCCCCGTTTCAAAGAACTACTCCAACAGCATGAGTCAGTTTGGAAAAACTTATGGGAAAAAATTGATACAACTGTCGAATCGAATGAAGATAACAGTGATCAGAAAATATTGCGGCTTCATACATTTCATATTCTGCAAACCGTTTCAAATCATACGGTAAATATTGATGCGGGTGTGCCTTCGCGCGGGTGGCACGGAGAAGCTTATCGCGGACATATTTTTTGGGATGAAATGTACATCATGCCTTTTTTAATACTTCATCTTCCCCACATAGCTCATCACTTACTAATGTACCGATATCGCCGTCTCCCAGAAGCTCGAAAAGCAGCTAAGGAAGCAGGCTTCGAAGGTGCCATGTTTCCCTGGCAAAGTGGAAGCGACGGACGAGAAGAAAGTCAGAAAATTCACTTAAACCCAGAGTCGGGCAATTGGATTCCCGACAATAGTCACCAACAACGCCACATCAACATTACAATTATTTACAATGTGTGGCAATATTATCAAGCTACAAAAGACATGGAATTTTTGAGTTATTATGGTGCCGAGCTCATCTTATCGGTTGCGCTTTTCTGGTCAAGCATTGCTCAATTCGATCGTAAAAAATCGAGATATGTCGTTAACGGAGTGATGGGACCGGATGAATATCATACCAAATATCCGGATTCGGAAGAGTTGGGGCTCAACAACAATGCCTACACCAACCTGATGGTTGTTTGGGTCATCCAACGGGCGCTAGACGTGCTCAACCTGTTTGACAACGGGCAGTATAAGCAAGTCATCGAAACCGTTGGAATCCGGGAAGAGCATATCAATAAGTGGAAAGATATGTGCGAAAAAATGTATATTCCATTTCACGACGATCGGATTATTAGTCAGTTTGAAGGCTATGAAAACCTGGAAGAGTTTGACTGGGATCGCTATAAAAACGAACATGGCGAAGTAATGCGCCTCGATCGCATATTAGAAAAAGAAGGCGATACCCCCAATCGCTACAAAGCCAGCAAACAAGCCGACGTTTTAATGATCTTTTTTTTACTCAGCTCTTCCGAAGTAAAAGAGATTATGAATGCTTTGGATTACCCCTTTGATATCCAAAAAGATATTGAGAAAAATATTCACTACTACCAACGCCGAACCTCGCATGGTTCTACCTTAAGCAAGGTTGTTCATTCATGGATTTTTGCCCGTTTAAACCGCACCAAATCCTGGAAAAATTTCGAACAAGCACTCATGAGTGACTTTAAAGATGTTCAAGGAGGAACAACTCCTGAGGGGATCCACCTTGGTGCCATGGCCGGCACAGTTGACCTGATTCAACGATGCTACACAGGCATGCAAATTAGAAATGACATCCTATGGATTAATCCTCACCTTCCAGAAAGCCTGGAGAAAATAATACTGAGCATTCGGTTCCGAAGTCATTGGTTTAAACTTTATATGAACCATAAAAGGATAATCATCGAGTTTGAAAAAGGATGGGCACCTCCTGTAAAACTTGGCATACAGGGAAAAACTTACCAGTTTGAAGAACGGAGCAAAAGAGAATTTGAACTAAAAAAGAAGTAGATATCAATAATAAACCCTGTTGTAGCCAAGGTTGAACAAATTCAGAATCCAGTAAAGGATTAGGCTACGATCGGGGAAGAATAGAAATACAGAATAAAAACAGTCTGAGACAAACTCAGGCCACATAAATAAATAAAAAAATTATGAATACAACACGAACGATAAATTTAAAGAACAGACCAAAAGGAAAACCGGAGTTGACAGATTTTGACTTTAACACTTCAGAAATACCCAAATTAAAGGAAGGAGACGTTTTGTTAAGCACTAAGTATGTTTCGGTAGACCCCTATTTACGAGGCCGAATGAGCGATGCTCCATCCTATATTCCGCCATTTGAGCTCAATAAGCCAATAGTATCCGGCATTATTGCTGAAGTTTTAGAATCTAAGAACACGAACTTTAATCAAGGGGATTTTGTATCGGGGATGTTACCGTGGAAAGAAACACAGGTTGCAAAAGCCGATGGACTTATGAAAGTCGATCCTGAAAAAGCACCACTGTCTGCATATCTCGGAATTTTAGGGATGACGGGGCTTACCGCCTATCTGGGACTAACAGAAATAGGAAAACCTAAAAAAGGAGAAACCCTGCTCGTATCGGGTGCGGCAGGAGCTGTTGGAAGTGTAGTTGGACAAATTGGTAAGATACTGGGATTAAAAGTTGTAGGCATTGCCGGAACCAATGAAAAGGTGGAAATGCTCAAGTCGGAATTCGGGTTTGATGAAGCAATCAATTATAAAACCACCGAAAATATGACCGAAGCCATTGCCAACGCATGTCCCGACGGTGTAGATATTTATTTTGACAATGTTGGAGGTGAAATCTCTGAAGCTGTGCTCTTCAACATCAATAAGTTCTCAAGAACAGTTAACTGTGGGGCTATCTCAGTTTACAACAACACAGAACTGCCCAAAAGCATCAGTGTACAACCGTTTCTGGTAAAGAAAAGTTCTTCGATGCAAGGCTTTGTGGTTTTTGATTATGTCGATAAACATCCTGAAGGAGTCAAGCAATTAACAGAATGGTTAAGCCAGGGTAAACTAAAATATACTGAAACAATCAGAGAAGGATTTGAAAATATTCCACAGGCCTTTCTGGATCTTTTTGAAGGAAAAAACAAGGGTAAGATGGTCGTTAAACTTTAAAGAAAATAGAAAGAAATCAATCGGTCAATGACATCTCAATAAACATCTCCTGTAAAACTTGGCACTCAAGTAAAAACTACACGTTTAAAGAACAAAGTACAAGCAAATTTGAACTTTGAAAGAATTCGATCATGTGGACTCGCTAATCCTGTTTACCGATGCGTTTATGACGGGGGTTAACATGGCTGAATTTCACAAACGCTACAAACACAACTCCGCCAATGATATTTCCAACGGTAGCCCAAAGCTGAACAAATCCATAATCCAATAAAGTAATATCGTTGCTGGTTAACACAGCTGTAAATATTTCAATCGATCCAACAATAGAGTGATGCAGACCTCCGATACCTATTACGGTCGTTATGAAGATAATAATTAAAATACGACTGATTGTTTCTTGTGATGAAGTGACCAACCAGGACAACAAACCCATTAACCAGCCCGCCAGTACGCCACTCAATAAAACTATATACCACTGATAATTAAGTAGCTTATCTGCTAATGCAGCAAATGACTCTACATTAATAACCTTCAACTGCATAGGGAGAATAGAAAGCAGATAACTAAAAAAGTAACCGCCTAATAAATTGCCGGAATAAATGATACCCCAAAGCACCATCAAACTTTTAATACTGGCATTTCTGTTTAAAACCGGAATTACCGCCAGTGTCGTGTGTTCAGTAAACAATTCAGATTTACCTACAACCACAAAAATAAACCCCAGTGGATAAGCAAATGCTAGCAAAACATGAAGATATGACGGATGAATTACACCATCGAAAAGTGAATAAATAGCTGCCATTAAAAAAACACTGAACCCAACATCTAAGCCCGCGGAAATTGCCGATAAAAACAAATCTTGATTGGAACGATTATGCTCGTGCATCGCCATCTCGATTTGTTCCTCCAAAATTTCATCAATCTGCTTTGGCTTGTTCAGCGCTTCCTTTAAATCGGCTTGTCTTTTCGGCATAAAAAAAAGTTTATTTATTAATCTCTTGACTGCTTCCCCCATGCTTACGATCTAAATGATTGCTACACGTGTGGCAATATTCCACAGTTTTCGGGTAAATTCCACAGGAAATTGCAGTAGCCTATATCAGCGGTACTACCCAATTATACTCGTTACCTGCTGTATTCGTATTTTATAGTTCATTCTCCTTCTTCCGCTGCAATTTTAGGAACAGGAGTTGCTGCCTTTCAAATGTAAATCACACAAAATACAAACCATGAAAAACACAACCGATAATACAACGAACATATTTCGATCTAAAAAGATCAATCGCAACCGAAAACATCAACCAATTATCGCCTTTAAAACATGTCAATTCGAGACATGATATTCTAAAGCAACAAGAGCAATTTGCTTCAAGTTGATTTGCAAAACTTGTCTCTACTTGCTTTAAGAGTCAGCCGAACAAGTTCTATTTTAATTTCTTCATTAATTTTTAATTCGTGTAGTTATGGCATTACTTAAGAAAAAACAGTTTGACGAGTTAGTTGCTGAAAAAAGTAACTATTGTGTTTCAATTTATATACCGACACACAAAAGTGGCGAGAATAAGGATAGTATGATCCGGTTAAAGAATCAGGTGTCCAAAATTGAAGACGAGCTAATTGAGTTGGGAGTAAAACAAAAAGACATCTTCAACTATGTTAAACCGATAAACAAACTGTTACAGGATACAACGTTCTGGCGCTATTTATCCGACTCCCTGGCCATTTTCAGAAGTAAAGAAACCTTTGTGTATCGAACACTGCCTATTGAAACGGAAGATTTCTCCATGGTTTCAGATCGCTTTTACCTTTTGCCTCTTTTGAGTGTATTCAATAACGATGATAAATTCTATATTTTACAGTTGAGCTTGAAGAAAAACCGATTATTCGAAGCCAATCAATACGAGCTCAACGAAATTCCGACAGAAGACTATATGCCCCAGAGTATAAAAGACGCTGTGGGTTGGGATGTCAAGCAAAAAACCTTACAATACCGCAGTGGGCAGTCCAGAGGCGGTCATGGACTTTATCATGGACAAGGGGAAGGAAAAGAAGACAAAGAGAAAGAAACCTTAAAGTACCTTCATATGGTTGATAATGGACTAAATGATCTGATTGATGACAAATCGACACCACTGATAATTGCATCGGTTGAAGAAATTTGTTCCCATTTTAAACAAATTTCTTCCTACGACAACATCTACTCCAAGTATGTGCTAGGCAACCATGATAACGGCGACATGGATAAAGTTCATCAGCAGGCCTGCGAGCTTTTACAGCCTTATTTTGAGCGGGTAAGAAATGAGAGTAAAGAAAAATACGCTGAAACAAACCTGCGAATCACATCCGACCTGAATGAATTGCTGATTGCCGCAAATGGCGGACGAATAGACACACTATTTGTAGGGAAGAACAAACACATTTGGGGTAATTTCGACGTAGATAAAGGGACCATGAAGGTTCATGAAGAAAAAGAGTCAATGGACTATTGCCTAATGGACTTTGCTGCGAAATCGACTTTTCAAAAAGGCGGAAATGTTTTCCTCGAAGAGGTAGAAGACTTGCCTGCAAGCGAAGCACCCGCAAATGCAATTTTAAGGTATTAGACCATTTCAAAACAAATACAATTTCGCGAATAACAAAACAGCTGTTTCCCCAGATGCAAGGGGAAACCGTTTTTATCAATTGCGCATGGCTAGAAATAATGATCACTCACATCCACACTGTTTATCTGTTGACCAAATTTGGGAACAATATTCGGCTTCAAAAGAAGGATTGTCAACTAAAGAAGCAAAAAAAAGACAAGAAGAATTTGGGCTCAACAAGCTGCAAGAGAAAAAGCAAAAGAGCTTGCTCCGTTTACTTCTCGACCAATTGAATAATCCGATCATCTATCTTTTGGTTGGCGCTGTAATCGTTTCCTTTGTCTTCAACGACATTCCCGAAGCAATTGCCATTATGATCGTCATCATTCTGAACACGATCATTGGTTTTTGGATGGAGTACCAGGCTCGGCAATCAGTGAATGCATTGAAAAAGTTGGATCGGCTGGAAACGCATGTAAAACGAGATGGAAAAAGCACAAAAATTAATGCAGAGGAATTAGTTCCTGGCGATGTGGTTCTATTAGAATCCGGAGATCTGGTACCTGCCGATGCACGTATTTATCAGGCTTCAGAACTTAAAGTTGATGAATCGCCCCTCACCGGAGAATCGGTACCCGTTGATAAACAAACTGATGAGTTGGACGAGGAGACCCCTTTGGCAGAGCGCACCAATATGCTATTTAAAGGCACAGCCATTACCAGCGGAAAAGCAGAAGCTGTTGTAACTGCGATTGGACAAAAAACCGAAATTGGCAAAGTCTCCGAAATGGTAGATGAGGCCGAAGACCAAGAGATCCCTTTAAACCGGAAGCTAGTAAAACTCTCTTATAACTTAATTTGGGTGATTCTTGTTTTAGCTGTTGCTTTTTTTGCATTTGGATGGATTGCCGGAAAAGAAATTTACCTGCTTTTGCAAACATCAATTGCCTGGACTGTCGCCGCTATTCCTGAAGGTTTGCCCATTGTTGCCAGTATCGCGTTGGCTCGCGGTATGCTTCGGCTAGCTAAACGCCATGTAATTGTAAAAAAGCTGGAAGCAGTTGAAACGTTAGGCGAAACCACCGTCATTTTTACGGATAAAACAGGAACATTAACTGAAAACAAACTTTCAGTTGATTCCCTGGAGTACTTTGGCAACACATTAAAAGTGCAACATCAGAAAGAAAAAGAATACGAACTTGATTCGTCAAATTATGAAGACGATGAAAGCTTCCAGCATTTTTATAAAATATCTGTTTTTTGCAACGATGCAGAGTGGTTGAACGAAGACGAATTAAAGGGAGATCCATTAGACATTGCCTTATTGCAATTTTCAAAATCTATTCTCCCGGATAAATATGAAGAGCTGGTTGACAAAAAACGAATTCATGAAGATCCTTTTGATTCGGATGCTAAGTTCATGGGAACCATTCACGAGTTGGACGATCGCCTTTACGTTGCAGGGAAAGGAGCGCCCGAGCCTATTTTAAATCGATGCAAAAGTTATTTCGAAAACCGTGAAGTGAAAGAATTAACGGACGATGTAAAAAACGAATGGATGCAAAGGAGCCAGGAGCTCTCGAAAAAAGGTCTTCGTTTAATTGCCTACGCCTACCGGATCGAGGATTCAAATCAAAAAGAACAATTAAAGAAAAAAGAAGACTTTGTTGACGAGATGACCTTTCTGGGCTTTGTCGGCTTTATTGATCCTGCCCGCAAAGAAATTCAACCGGTTGTCGAAAAATGCCACGCAGCAGGTATTCAGGTCGTGATGGTGACCGGCGATCATCCGGGTATTGCACAAAACATCGCCAATGCTGTTCACATGACCGATACCAAGGATGAAAAGGTTATTGAAGGTAAAAATCTGGAACAGAAAGAAAACGAAATTGTCGACTCTCAGTTGTTTGCACGAGTTGACCCCAAACAAAAGCTGGACATTGTTGACTACTACAAAAAGCAAGGCGCTATTACGGCAATGACTGGTGATGGCGTTAACGATGCGCCCGCACTTAAAAAAGCTGATATTGGAATTGCGATGGGAGACAAAGGAACACAGGCGGCACAGGAAGTGGCCGATATTGTTTTAAAAGATGACTCTTTCGCATCAATTGTAGAGGCGATCGAACAAGGCCGAATTATTTTTGGTAACATCCGCAAATTCATTATCTACCAACTGTCCTATCACCTTGCCGAGATTATTATTATCGCCGGCATCAGCTTTACGCTTTTCTATTTACCGCTACTGCCTTTGCAGCTTCTATTTTTGAATTTGCTCTCAGATGTCTTTCCTGCGCTGGCTCTAGGCCTTGGAAAAGGTGATGAGACCGTCATGCAACAAAAGCCAAAAGATCCGGCAGAGCCAATCATCAATCGAAAAAATTGGATTTCTACCTTCATTTATGGAACAATGATGGCGGTTATTATTGTTGGGGCTTATTTACTAGCAATTTATGGACTTGGAGAATCTAAAGAAACAGCCAACACCATTACATTTTTCAGTTTAGCAGCCGCACAGCTGTTACATGTTTTCAATATGAAAGATGACAAAGAAAAGCTCTTCAGTAATCAGGTTACCAGAAATAAATACATTTGGTTCGCCTTAGCTATTTGTTCCGTATTCCTCGTTATTGGCTATACAGTTCCTATTCTAAACGAAGTTCTCAAATTTGAACAATTGAAATTAATCCACTGGGGAGTCGTAGCCGGATCAAGCATTGCAACCCTGATTAGTATTCAAATTGTCAAGAAAATATTTAAATTTTAATTGAAAAAACCAATAAATATGAATGTATTCATTACCGGAACAAGTTCTGGCTTAGGACTCGGGCTTGCTCTTTATTATCTTAAAAACGGGCACGCGGTCTTTGGAGTAAGCCGTAGACAAAATGAAGAATTAAGTAGTTACCAAAACTACACACACCTTGTGCAGGATTTATCAGATTTTGATGAAACAGGCACTCGCATTGAGAAATTTTTGACAAGTATTAAAACGCTCGATCTGGTTATATTGAACGCTGGAATGCTCAACGAAATAAAAGATCTTCATAAAACCGACATTGACGAAATTAAGCGTGTAATGGATGTCAATGTATGGGCAAACAAATTACTGATAGACAAACTTTTTAAACAAATCCCTGCAATTAAACAACTTGTGGCAATCTCATCAGGAGCATCAGTTAGCGGGGCACGCGGGTGGAATGCTTATTCGCTTTCCAAAGCTACCCTGAACATGCTAATTAGCTTGTATGCAAAAGAATTTACCGACACTCATTTTTGCGCACTAGCCCCCGGATTAATTGATACCGCTATGCAGGATTACATATACAAACTAGAGAAATACGACGATTTCCCGGTTGTTCAAAAACTGAAAAAGGCAAAAGGTACAGATCAGATGCCTAATCATCAGGATGCTGCCAGATTAGTTGCTAACGCAATCAGTGATTTACAAAAATTTGAAAGTGGCAGTTTTCAAGACGTACGAAAAATGTAAAACCCACTATCCAACAAGCAGGTATGCTGCTTTAATCCTTTGAAAAAACCCTTGGTTTAATCACAAAATATTTCTACTTTTGCGCGTCCATATTTTATGGAAGTATATTTTAATGTTTAATAAATTAGATGTTTTATGAAAAACCAGTATGAAACCGTTTTCATTGCAACTCCCGTTTTATCTGATGTACAGATAAAGGAAGCGGTAACTAAGTTCAGAGGCATCATTACCGAAGACGGTGGTGAGATTCTCAATGAAGAGGACTGGGGATTACGCAAATTAGCTTATCCCATTCAGAAAAAAAGCACCGGTTTTTATCACTTGATCGAATTTACGGCTGAGCCTTCATTGATCGAGAAGTTAGAAACCCAGTACAGACGCGACGAGCGTATCATCCGTTTCCTGACTTTCAAGCAGGACAAATACTCTGCTGCGTACGCAGAGAAAAGAAGAAACAAAGCAAAAACTGAAAAGGAGAAATAAGCTATGGCTAACAATCAAAGTGAAATCAGGTACCTGACTCCCCCGTCAGTTGAAATTAAAAAGAAAAAGTATTGTCGCTTTAAAAAGAACAAAATCAAGTATGTGGATTATAAAGATCCTGAGTTCTTGAAAAAATTCTTGAATGAGCAAGGTCGTATTTTACCACGTCGTATTACCGGTACTTCATTGAAATACCAACGAAAAGTGGCAAAAGCAGTGAAAAGAGCTCGTCATTTAGCTATGCTGCCCTACTTAACAGATATGTTGAAATAATTAAAAGATTGAGAACAAATGGAAATCATTTTATTACAAGATATTCAGAATTTGGGGAGTAAGGATGACCTTGTTGCTGTAAAAGACGGTTATGGTCGTAACTTCTTAATCCCTAATAAAATGGCGATTATCGCCACTGAATCAGCTAAAAAAGTTATGGCTGAAAATACAAAACAACGTGCTCACAAAGAAGCTAAATTGAAAGACGAGGCTTTGGCTGTTGCTGAAAAACTTCAGAACAAGCAAGTTGTTATCGCTACTAAAACCAGTACATCTGGTAAAATTTTCGGTTCAGTTAATACCATTCAATTAGCAGAAGCTATTAACAAGAAAGGTTTTGAAATTGACCGTAAACAAATTAAAATTGCTGAAGACAGCATTAAAGAAATCGGTAAATACACAGCAAAAATCAAGCTCCACAAAGAAGTTGTTATTGATTTTGACTTTGAAGTAGTTACTGAAGAATAATTCGTTTCACACACAGAACAAACACATTTTTTCAAACAGATAGAAAGCCATCCCCACACAGGATGGCTTTTTTTATAATACATCACTCCTCCCCGAAAAAAAATTATTCATTCTCGTGGTTCACAATCATTCGTTTATTCTTCATGATATTAATGATCGCATCCACAATATAATCATCCTGCATTGTCGAGTAATTGAAAATCACATCAAAATCGTGATTGTTCATTTTTGCCCCACTGACATGCTCAACAAATAATTCACGTTGCCGGTCAATTTCAAGCACGTAATGCTGTGCATCACTTCTGGACATATTGCTTACCTGCATAATCCGGTTGATACGCCAATCAAGCGGAGCCTGTAGTTTAATACTTAATTTTTGAGAAACATCGTGAGCAATCGCTCCTGCTGCGCGTCCTACAATGATAAAATTACCAACCTCTGCAATACGTAAGATCACATTGCGAACCGTATCAATCACCTGCTGGTCATCGGCATCATATACTTTTTCGGTAGAAAAAGCAGTAGACACCTCGTGCAAACTGGTTTTTGCTTCTGATAAAAAAACATTTTTAATTTTTCCTGGCTCCATCTCCAGTTCCTGTGCTGCCTCTTCTATAATTTCTTTACTCACCCACTGCCACTGAATATCTGTTTTTGTCTCCGATTGAAAACTATAACCTGTAAGTATTTTTGACAACTTGATCGCGATCCTTTTTGCAGAACAACCGCATTCTCTAGATATCATGATGACTGGGCCTGGATATTTGGCCTTTTTCTCCTGGGCTGATGACTCCAACAAAAAATTACTTAGAAAATTTTTCATAGTCGAATAGTTTAACGGTTTGTTATGATTATCTAAAGTACTACATGCGGGATTAAAATAGATTAAAAAAGTGTTCAACAATACGCGACAGACGGATGTTTTACAACAATTCCAGATATCTACAAACATTTTATTATTTTCGTAACTATAAAGAATTCAACTATGAGTAAAGTTATACAAGCAGCACTTGCTTCTTTTGGTATGTCAGGAATGGTTTTTCACGGACCAAGCTTAAAAGTAAACCCCAACTTTAATCTTCATTCCATTTTGGAGCGAACCAAGAGTTTATCAGAAAAGGACTATCCTGAGTCGACTATAATCCGCAGTTTCGAGGAGCTGATTGCTCAAGATGAAATTGACCTTGTGATTATTAACACTCCCGACAACCTACACTATGCAATGTGTAAACAGGCGTTGGAAGCGGGAAAGCACGTGGTGGTTGAAAAGCCTTTTACCCAGGAAGTGGAGCAAGCCAACGAACTGATACAGTTGGCAAAAGATAAAAACCGGATTCTTTCAGTTTACCAAAACCGACGATGGGATAACGATTTCCTGACCGTAAAAAAAATACTTAACGAAGGAATAGTTGGACGGCTTGCAGAGTTTGAATCTCACTTTGACCGTTATCGAAATTTCATACAAGAAGGTACCTGGAAAGAAGAAGGCGACAAGAGACATGGCGTACTTTTTAATCTTGGTTCACATATGATTGATCAGGTTGTTCAGCTCTTCGGTAAACCCAAATCAATAACAGCCCATCTGGATACATTAAGAGATGGCGGACAGGTAAAAGACTATTATGATATTCGCCTGCAATACAATGATTTTGCAGCTATTTTAAAATCATCATACCTTGTACGGGAGCCGGGACCTCGTTATAGTCTATATGGCACTTTAGGTACTTTTCATAAATGGGGAATTGATCCGCAGGAAGAAATGCTGAAAAACGGTCATCTGCCCAATGAGCCCAACTGGGGTACAGATTCGGAAGAAGACTGGGGAATTTTAAATACCGAATGGAATGGGTTAAACTACAAAGGAACGATAGAAACAGTTCCGGGCAATTACAATGCTTTTTATGAGAATATTTACGATGCAATTGTAAATGGAACTGAACTGGCCGTTAAACCCGAAGAAAGTCGTGATATCATTCAATTATTAGATTGCTGCTTACAAAGCGATGAGGAAAAAAGAACTATATTTTTATAAAGGAATTACCACTCCAGGCGGTTCAATTCTTTCAACACTCGGTTTTCTTTAATAGAACCGGAGTAAAGAACAATTGCATATTTCAATACGGTAGGTGTCACTTTCGAAATCGGAACGAGCACTCGTCCCGGCCAAACGGCATTTTGCATGCTGTTTTTGCTTCGAAGAATCCAATCATTGGCGGTCTCAAAATCATTGGCGGAATAAATGAGCATGCCTCCCTGTCCCGATTTTTTGGCTAGCGATCCTGAAATGTTCACGAATTCCCCTGCTTCAACCGCTTCATTTTGGGGTTCAATCAAGCCATTTTCCGAATTAAATAAAACATCGTCTGGAAGCTTTATTCGGGCAGAAAATCCGCCATATCCCTTTACATCATCCGAGCCACCCAAAGCAACATGATCGGTTTGTGCTCTCAGCTGAATTTTAAACTGTATAATCCTGTAGTTGCGATGCTCCCCGTAAAAGTTTACGGTCGCTTTTTCTTCAATAAAAGCCTCCTGACCATTTTGGTAGTTTGGAGACTTCCATTCGACAATGGTCTTCATCGTAGCCATATTGTTTGGTAAGCGAAAAAACTCAACACTTTTGACATCGTGAATAAAATCCTTCATTTCCCATTGATCACCGACCTTCTTTCCATCAACCATTATTTGGTGCCATGCCCAAAAAATGCCCCGATGATGAATGTGATCCTGCGGAGCATTTTGTGTAATCTCCGTTCCATCGGGTAAATATACCGGATGAAAAAAATTAGCCCGCCCCTTGTCCAGGTTCATTGCAGAAGCTTCTTTGTTGTATAAGGCTATTTTTTTGCCTCCCTCGGTAATCAGGATTCCATCATCAATACGCTTCATTGAAATCTGAGAAAAGCCCGAACTAAATAAAAATAAGATGAGTATAAATGAAGTAAACGTTTTTTTTAATTTCATACTTAGTTAAGTTAGTGAGTCATTCTCGGAACAGCTCCAAAAATGCACTGACTAAGATATAAAAATGCCGATATTTTTCAAGTCTGATTTCAATATTTTATAGGATTTAAAGCCTCTTCCACCAACTACTTCAACCCCTTTTTAAAGTTGAACGTTGTTGATGGCTGATATTGTTCTGCAAACCGAAACTTATTTAGTAGTTTTTTGGCAACGTGTTTCGATGGCTTTTCATGGCTCAAATCAATCATAAAATTCGTAAATCCTTCGTTCAAAAGCTGATTTCTATACTGAAAAAGACTCACCGGTGCATCGGGCGTCACAACTGTAATTCCATCCCTGTTGGTTTTCTGAAAAACCTTATGGGTATCATCTTCAAATTGATTTTCTTCATTTGCCACCTGCACAGGCATTCTCGAATAAAACAGCTCAGGATAGGCGTGTAACACAACAATCCCCTGTTTATTTTGCATGGTACGAAGGTTCTCAAAATCGTTCTCGATTGGATAGCAAAAATTTCGAATCGCATTTTCGTTGAGCATTTTTGCTGCTGCGTCATTATAAACATACACATTTTCATTCGCACTTACCTGTACATTCTTACTCAGCAACAATTTTTGAGAGAGGTGACTGACAAAAAACTGACTGATACCCTGCCCTTCTATTTTTGCCAACAGCTGTCGATAAGCATCCAAATGTTCTTCCGAAATAAACTTAGGCAACTCGATAAAAACTTTGTGTTTGAATTGTTGGATAAACCGAACAGAAAAATCAAACTGTTCCAATTCTTTCCGACTAAATGATAGAATAACGCCATCCGGATCATCCAGTCTCAGCTTACGCAACCAATCGGGCTGATCAATTCGAATAAACAAGCGTGGTTTGGACGGTCGGCTTTTAATAAGCAATTGCTGTTTGAACCTTTTCTTTTCTCCGTATGGAAGTGATTTGATTCGCGCATGCGGTAGATTTTGGAACTTGCCTGGAAAGCGTTGTTCCCGACGACCAACCCAAAACAACTCGTCGCCGGCTTGTATTTTTTCTTTACCATCGTAAGTAAAGCAATACTGATCGCCATCAATCACCAAATCACGAAGCTTAATATTTATTGTACTGTCGTCTTTTACGTTTCGAACACGAACTCGGTCACCTTCCTGCATCGTCGTGTTGGATTGAAAAAATACCTGCCCGTTTTTCACGCGCTCAACATTTCCAACTGAAAGTCCGGTATTCGACGTATCGGCAATTCCCTCTTTAACATCCTTTCCTAAAAAGTACGCTATTTTTTCTCTGCCAAAATCCAGCTTCAGCAACTCTTCAGCTTCATCTTTCTTCTCTGGCTGATCAATGGCCATTCGGTACGATTTTGCCACCCGATAAACGTAATCAGCTGATTTCATTCGACCTTCAACTTTTAACGACCGAATGCCCAACTTCTTTAATTTTTCCAGATTAGGCAACTGCTGATTATCCTTCAAATTAAACAGAAACTTGTTTTCCTCCTGATCTTTATATAAACGGCGACAAGGTTGGGCGCACAATCCTCGGTTTGCTCCCCGGCCACCTAAATAACTACTAAAAAAGCAAAGTCCTGAAAAAGAATAACACAAGGCACCATGTACAAATAGTTCCAGTTCAACCTGTGAATTCGACGCTATTTTGCTTAACTCCGGCATGGTTAGTTCCCGCGCCAGAATGACACGTTCAATTTTCTGTTGTTTCGAAAACTCGGCCCCCAGTGAATTGTGGTTGCCCATTTGCGTACTGGCATA